>CAYTDH010000312.1:0-5856 GCA_964436325.1 uncultured Tangfeifania sp. | reverse complement strand
TGAAAGCTTTCAACCATAAAATTATCCCTGTTTTTTTAACCATAATTTCCACCATCCTGGGCTTAATCCCTTTTGTTTGGTTGGGCCAAAACGAACCTTTCTGGTTTGCTTTTGCCGTTGGCGCAATGGGCGGGCTCATTTTCTCTTTCGTTGCCCTTATTATTTATATGCCGCTGTTTATGAGGTTAAAATAATTGCCTTTAATATTTTGTAGTTCTAATTATAATTAATAACTTATTGAGGTGAAAATTAGTTGTCCGGATATTAGATTATCAAGGTATTTCAAGTACAGGAAAACAGTAGTAACAGGCAACCTCGGAAAATAAATGAAAGGAGATAACCACATGAAACTTTATCCAATTGACAATGAATTCCAGTTTTGGTAGCTCCCCTTTCGGGAGCAAAGATAAAAAATAACTGTAAAGAACTTCAGGTTTCTTTATTAACGGAAGGAATAAAACAGGTAAAGTATCGCGAATTATTAATTTAAAATTATTGAAAATGAGAAAGAAAATAGTTATAAGTTTTTTTGTATTAATAATTGGGTTCTTGATAAGTTATAATTTTACATATAACGATAAAATAGGAAGTAACGACGTAACACTTAATAACATCAAGCTATTACAAGCTGCTGCCAGTGAATCCGGGACAGGTTGCGTATTGGGATGCCGTGATACATACGATTATCATGATTACTGTTTTAAGTGTGATTGTCATGGGTATTTCTTTAAAGAACCATGGGGAGACTATAGCTTTTGCAATTTCTGAATCCCAACTCAGGCATATATATTATGCCTGAGTATTTTTCATGTAAATATATATTATTGTAAATTTTATAATTACTGTAATTAATTTATTATTTATGAAAAAACATCTATATATTCTGATATTGATACTATTCTTTTCTTGTAATAATAATAAAGAATATTTTACAAGTTTTCCACAGAACTTTAAATTGGAGGGGAAAATAATTTCTTTAGAACAAAACTATAGAAATGGTATTATAGATTTTTATGACTCTCTTTTAATCATCAGTAGTACGATGCAATCTCCTTATCTTATTCACTTTTATAACAAAAACGACTTCAATTATATTAGCTCAACCGGTAAAAGAGGAAGCGGACCAGGTGAGATTTCCAGTCCTGGTTTAGGGTGTATCGATAATAAAGAAGGTGTTGTTTGGTACCGGGATATGGGGAGAAAAAAATTATGGAAATTTGGTATCGCAGAGGCATTAACGAATAAAGATTATATCCCCTCAAATAGTAATATGATTCCGACTGATATATTTTTTATTGATTTTAATTATTTCCATAATGGAATTTTCTCATTTTCAAATACTAATCAAGAAATATTTATTTCTTATTTTAATGAAAAAGGAGAACAATTAGACTCCTTAAACGTGAGAAACGATCTAAAAATTTATGAAAAAATTGATGAACAATCTAGGAAATATACCTCTAATTATCTTTATACAAGTAATATTGACAGAGGCTTGCACGCAATAGCATACAGATTTTGTGATGTTTTTTCAATAATTGATTCAAATGGAGGGATTGTCTCAATAAATTATGGGCCTGGAAGAGTTCGGCAAAAGCCTGATTTGAAAAAATTAAATCAAATAATCACAAACTATGAAATTGCTTCAAATGAAGAATTTATTTTTTGCTTGTATCTGGGTGAGAAAAAATTTAACGAAGAAAAAAATTCACCAATGTTTCCTAAAGTATTGCATATATATGATTGGACCGGAACCCCTTTAGTAAAGCTTGAACTTAATTATACTGTTATGTCATTTAGTATTGATAATGATAGTAATAGAATTGTAACTTTTTCTCCAGAAACCGGAGGATTAATTTATTACAATATTCCTGATTTTTAACATTAAAATGATTGCAAACAAATGACCAACCTAAAGTTTCAAATTATATTTTTTTTATTTTTTTTACTTTTTAGTTGTAATATGCAAAACAATAATAAGAGAATTGAAAGGACTGTAAAACAATGGTACGGAAGAAAAATTGTTTTTCCTGATTCATTACAGTTATTGCAAAATAATAAATTGATTGTAGTAGACAGTACCTTTTTTAATTACAGTCATTTAAAAATTATTACAATAGTTTCAGGTGAATGTGAAATGTGTGTTGAGGATATAAAACGTTGGTTCACTTTTTATGACGAAATTAAAGAACAGGATCAAGAAACGGAACTATATTTTGTAATTGAAAATATAAACTTTGATTATTTTATGAGTGTTTATTATCCGGAGATTCCTGATAATTTTAAACTTATAATTGATAGAGATAAAAGATTTTATTTCAAAAATGAAATGGAAGATTTAACCTACAATACATTTTTGTTGAACCATGATAATGAAATTATATTGCTTGGCAGTCCTCTTTTTAGTAAAGAATTTAAAAAATTGTATACTAAAAAACTTAATTTAAAATGATTTTAAATTGCATAAAGTTTAAAGCATCTATTCTAAAAGTAAGCCTGTTCATTCTTTTATTTTCAGAATCTGCTACCAGTGCTTCTCAGGAATATAATGTTAGAATTGATGGGCAGATTGTCGGATATAATGACCTTAAAAAAGTTAAATATGAAATATCACCAGCCTATCTATCTTACCATTTTAAATCAGTTCAACCTGACAGTCTTGGCCGTTTTACAATAAATACTTTTATTCATAAAACCATGTTTTTTAACATGATTTATTTTCAAGACGAAACAAGGCATGTGTGTAAGCTTGTACTACAGCCCAACAAAAATTATTTATTTATAAGTAGAGGACAAAATAAGAAAGAGAGTAAACAATATAGCCCGGATATTTATTCATTAGAGCGAAATATTAATGATAAAAACATTTTTTACACCTTGGATTTTGGACAGATATATTATAATAAAATTGATAATGGCACCATGGGTTCTTTATATCATGACGACTGGAATTTATTACAGCCGGAAACATTAATTGACAGTCTTCAGAGCAGGATAAAAAGGCAGGTGTCTGTTTTCTCCGAATTGCTAAGAAAAGATCAGATAGATCAAAATTTTTTTGAGATTGCCTGGCTAAATACAGCTTATTCGCATGCTTACCGTTTGGCACAAACTATTAGTGACACTTGGCAGATAGATATGTTCAAAATAGAAGATACAACTATTGTAAATAAACTTTATAAGGTTTACCCTAAGATATTTGAGCTGTATCCGATAAAAGAAGTAAAAATGGAACAAGTTTACGGTTTTGACAAATATGTAGACCAATTTATGTTATTTATTAAAGATTACAATGGTGAAGTATTTAAACCCAAAAGAAGAACTGGAACATTAATTGACAAGGCACTGGAACATGCAGATGAATATCTTTCTGAGAAGGCATACAAGAATTACAAATTGCGCAATTTAACAAGTTCTGTTGCTGCTTTAAATATCGAGTCTGAGAAATTGGCTAAAAAGTTTCTTGAAGAAAATCCAGATATTAGTAACAATGATGCAGGGAAACTACTTGAAAATGTTTTACTTCCCCGGTTAGAGGACTTTAATAATTTATCCCAGCAAGAATTTCTTCAGGGAGTAATTATTTTAGACAAAAAAAAGCCTATAAAATCGTACCAGGAATTGTTGGATAGTCTGAAAGGTAGTCCTTTTCTTATAAACTGCTGGGGAACGCTTTTCCCCACATGTGGTATTCAATTTCAATATAATGATATTTTACATTCTTTTTTAAAAAAAAATAATATTGCAATGGTATACATTGCTTTTGAATACAATAATAGTCCAGAGAGATGGAAAAACTTTATTAAAGCATATAATTTAGTAGGGTATCATTTTATGTCAAATGATGAATTTGAAAGCGACTTTAAAAAACATTCAGGCAAGATTTTAAAATTTCCTACTTATATGATTGTTAATTCAAATGGAAATATTCTGGAGACAAATGCTTTTTATCCCAGTGAGGGTAAAAAGTTAATAAAGCAAATAAAAAAAAAATTAGGACTGTGAATCAAATTGATTTAGTAAATGATGGACCATCTACAATTACGGCCCGTTGGTAATTCCATACCTGGGCATGGCCGTTCAACTGGACCGTGAAAACTACCTGCTCTACGGGCGCACCATCACCCGCCTGGAGCAGGTAAAGCTTGAAGAAAAAAACGGGCATTATTATTTAAATGGAGTGGCAGCAACCCATTATACTTTTCATCACAACTACTATTTCATGCTGGGCGACAATCGTCATAATTCTAACGATTCGCGCTACTGGGGATTTGTGCCTGAAGAAAACATCATCGGCAAAGCCGGTTTAATCCTTTTCTCAAATAATTGGGACGGTTTTAAATGGAAAAAGCTGTTAAAACCGATAAACTGATCCCTTCAATCAAAATTTGCACCCCAATTGTTTCCAAAGTCATTTTAACTGTATTTCTTTTATCATCATTGTGCCACTCGCGGCTATCCTGGTAATTTGCTTTCCTTCGGTTGCCTTGTTTATTTATATGCCGCTGTTTATGAGGTTAAAACAATTGCTTTTAATATTTGGTAGTTCTAAATATAATTAATAATTTGATGCAGTAAAGATTAGTTGTGCAGATTTTTATGTGCCAATATATTTCAAGTACAGAAAATCAGAGGTATCAGTCAATGACTACAAATAAAATAAAAAGGAAAAGTAGCGTTTTACGGCGGCATTCTAAATAAAAGACAAAATCAATGCAAGTGACGAATGAAAAACCAAATAAAAAGGCAGGAAGTTTTGCAATTCAACTCTGCCACTTCCTGCCTGGCTCCAATCTTAAAATAAATAAGAAGGTGAGTTGACAAAGATAATGGTATTAAATAAATTGTGGTGTTTTGCGAATTAGAAGACAAAGGTTAGGCTTTGATTCTTATAAAAAAAATTGCATGGACAAACTAATCATTAAAAACAAGAACAGAATATTTATCATTGACTTCAATGACATAATCTCTTTGAATTCCGATGGCCGTTATACAACAATTGTTGCGGGAGAAGAAGAATATACCACATGCAGGAATTTGGGCTTGCTGGAAAAGGATTTACCATCTCACTTTTTCAGGATTCATTATTCGCACATCATTAATATTAACAAAATAGTGAGTATTGATTGCATGAAAATTAATATGCATAATGGACTAACTTATAAAATTGCTAACAGCAGAAAAATGGAGACGATAAATTACATTAGCAATTTCGGTAAATAGAAAAATTATTGTACTAAGGAAACAAAAATATTAACCGAACCGCCACATCAAATTCCAGTTATTACAAAAGTTGGGTGGGTTATTACAAAAATCACGCGGAGTATTACTTAAGGCCCTGTTTTATTGCAAATTATATCTTTTGATTGTAATTTTAAACAGTCATTTTAGCTGTTTTTAAAACATTACAGGAAAACCAGTTATGAAACTGTTTAAGTTATTAATTCAAGTTTCCTTGTTGATAACTAATTGATAATTAAATGGATATAAAATAAAAAAATGTTGCATGTTTTAGCTTAAAAAGCTATATTTGAGTTAGTTACAAAACAAATACAACATGCAACACATTAAAGATACAAAAAAGGCCGGAGAATTTGAAAAATTTATTGACAGCGATAGTAAAACAGGCCTATGCCTGGAAGACACATTAAAGTTCTTTGAAATACAGCGTATATTCAAACAGTTTGAATCGGTTAAGCAAAGGGGCATCAAGGTTGTACTTGTGCTTACTGCACTATTGGTAATGCTTTTCTATAATGGCCGGAACATCCACAACTTCTTTTCCCGGCAGTTTGGGAAACTGGCAGGTATTAAAGGGAGCAAGAATCCATATTACGATTTGTTGGGAAATGAATA
>CAYTDH010000311.1:0-5879 GCA_964436325.1 uncultured Tangfeifania sp. | reverse complement strand
ACTGCAAGAACAGCAATAAATGGAACCACCAGGTTTACCGTCAACTGGCGCCAGTCAAGTACATAGGCCGCTGCCGGCAAAGCCAAAAAGGTAGCGGAACTAACGATGGTTCCAAGCATCGATAAACCGATTACCCAACCGGAAAAGGAACGGTTTCCAACAAAATAATCCTCTGTGGTTTTATTGCGCCGGGCAAAATAAAAACCCGCAGCAACCATGGCAGATAAATAGATAAAAACAGTGATGATATCAGCAAGGTGTATTTTTATATTCATTTCAAATTTTCGATATCGGAGATTTTCACCCTTTGCAATTCCACCGACTGTTTTCTTCCGCCATACCCCCCCGAATGAGCGATATATAAATAGCCATCATGTTCCATAACATGGGGATAGTCCACACCATTTTTGTCTCCTTCAACAAGAAAAAATAACCGGTCGAAAACCATGCCGTCCTCACTAACAGCAAGGGTTAACCACTGACGATGCTTTGGGTGGGAATTCGAAACCAAAACATATTGCCCGTTGCTTAACCGTCTTCCATGGAATTTGGACCGTGCATCCGGGAAATCAGTTTGAACCGGCTGGCTCCAGGTGCGGCCATTGTCAATGGAAAAAGACCTGTAGAGGTATCCGCTTCTGCGATTATCCCTGAAAAGCGCCATCAGGCTTTCATCGTCAGGTAAAATCCACCAGTAAGGTTCCTCTGCGGCCAGCTCTGTATTGGTACCCAGCACAGGATACGATTCCCATTGATTGATGGCCTCCGTTCCCCCAACCAAAAAATCTACGCCTCTTTTTGAATAATCGTAAGATCGGCGTGACATTAACCATTCCCCCGAGGGGAGTTTTTTGGGAGGAAAATTATTAATGGCATTATCGTAAACCAATGCATAATCGGTCCATTCCTGATTCTTTTCATCCCACCTGAAAGCACGAAGCTCCAGGCTTTCACCAAAAAATCCTGCAGCCTCATCCAATGATGCCAACGCCAGCAATTCACCCTCACGTTTCCAAAATCCACGGGCTATCCATCTGAATCCTTCCTTCGACCGTGTATTGTAATGAGGGGAATCAGGTCCCGAGCTGGGAGGATAGGGCGTCAGAAACCGGGCTTTGCTCCAGTTTTTCCCGTCTTCGCTGGTTGCATACTTCACCACTTGTCCTACCCGGTCTTCTATCGCCGGTCCGTCACTCCACATCGCCCAGAAACGACCGTTGTAATGGATAAGGTAGTTGTGTTGGTTCACGCCATTCTCTTTCGTGACATCATGAATTACGATGTGCTCGCTGGGAACACGCGGCAATTTGTCAAAATCAATTTCATGCGGATGGTCAAACCAATCACCTCTCAGCATCACCGGTGATTCCGGATTTTCTTCCGGGTGGGGATCATTCTGGTTTATGGAATTTTGGCATCCACCAGAAACCAAAAAAAACATAAAGGCAATTAAAACTGAAAACGTTAATTTTTTCATTTTATCTGATTTTTAAATATACAAATTGGTTTATTCATGAGGGGTCATTAACAAACAAAACAGCTTCATCATCGCCACTCGAAAAACCACGCTTGCCCCTTAGCCTGGCATGGTCAGGATCGAATTGCTCGTATTGTTTATTCGTAACAGGTTTGGAAGCCATGTAGAAAGAGCGCGTAATATGTACCTGATGCGATGGGCTTTCATCCCACTCCAACGGATTCGCAGACATTCGTGGTCCATCATCAAGATAAGGATGAACAGCTCCTTTTCCTCGATATGGCGCATGTCTGGCATCTGGCACCAGCTTGCTGTAATCAATTTCCCCTTCATTACCCATACGAAACGATCCCGGATGAATGCGTACCATCTCCATTCCTAATGAATTTGTAAAGCTGGCGGATTCTTCGCCATGAAAATTACACCCTGAAAGAAAAGAAAGAATCAAAAACCGGTACAATAACTTTCCTCCAAACTTTAAATTATGAATCCAATCCAAAAAGGATATGCTTGACACCAAAGCTATATGAAACAAAGATTTCCCGAAATGCAAATTACTAATGTATACCTCCTTGTGATTCCTGGTGTTTTTGTAACTTTTTGCCATTTTTGTTTTTTTAAAAAAAACTTTTCGGAGTGAAATCAAATCATCGATTCAAATCAAACTGAATGCTTTTCACATAAAGAAGATTTAGATGAGAATAGTTAAATGCTACTTTTAGTTACCAGACAAATATATACTTTATGGTTTAGGAAAATTTTGTAATTTTTCGCAACTTAAAATGGTTTTTTGATAATTTACAATAATGGAATAAGCGATTTTTTTGCAAAAAACCAGAATTCTGAAGAAGAATATGTATTTTTCAACCACAATGCTGTTTCTCATTCATGAATGAAAAAACAATTAACCGGGAAAGCATTGCAGGCAATGATTTTACAGGGATTTCCGATTATTTTGTATTCGTATGCAAGGATTAAAAAAAAAACGAAAATACAACCAGGGAGGTTAACATGGAAAACAAACCAAACTTTACCGTTGCACAACTCATCGATGAACTCAAGAAGTTTCCACCCGATATGCCAGTGATTACCAACGGTTATGAAGACGAATACGAAAACATTCTGCCACCAAAAACCATTTCAGTAAAATATGCACCCGGCCAACCTTATTATTACGGTCAGTTTCATCACGCAAGTCAACCAGATAACAAGGCATTCAAAGCCCTTGCAATTGAACGCGAAGTCAGACCCTAATCGCTCTGCTCATCCGATGACTGCAAGTCATATCATAAGTTTCATCATAATTCCGACAATTCAGCAATTAATCAATATCACCATTTCACAATTTGTCAATTTATCAATTTATCAATTTAACCATTTGTCAATTTATCCATTTAACCATAATGCAACAACAAACAAAACTTCTGTGGCTGTTATTAACAACCGCCATTATTACCAGCCTTAAAACGGTTGATGCACAAATGGTATTTACTCCTGCCGATCTTGAATATTACGCCATGGACCGGGAAGAAATCCGCTTCGACGATTACCAGGTATTGCTGGTGAATTTCAGGGGATTTGTATCGCCCAGGCAATACAGTGTTACCCAGTTCACCAACGTTCAGTTTTTGCCATTCCAGTCAGAACAGTACCATTTTAACCTTAACTTCTTTGATAAAGGGACGGGGCGCCTCATTGAAGATGATGTTCCTGTAAAATGGAAAAGCTGGATCGACGACCGGCAGAGCTTTGATCCGCTGGGCTCCAACTTCCGGCCGAATTCCCCCTCAATAATGGTCACGCAAGACGAAAAATGGCAACCAAACCGGTATTTCCGTTCAGCAACCTTTCACAAAGAATACAACAATATTTGGGTTAGCTTCTCGGCTAAGAGTCAGACCAATGTGTCGCATACCGATGATGAGGTATTTCTTAAACTCATTCTGTCCAACCGCAACTCCCAACCCCTGGAAATGACACTAATCCCCAACCAGGTAGCTGAGCAGATGCTGTGGCATTTCAAAGAAGGGAGTACAAAAGCGGAACAAATAGATGCATTTACCATTGGAAGCGAAGTGGCGCATGCCAGGGTATCCTCATCGATAAAAACCACCAGCGAAAAAGGCTTTGAAATAACGATTCCTCCCGGAAAAACAGAAACTTTCTATTTTGCCGTAAAATTTTACGAGCCGGAAAATGGTGCCCCGGAAATTGTTCAGGATGACATCAAAGAACGGATGGAGGCAGCAGACCATAAAACCAGGGATATGGTGAAATGGGCTTACAATCAGCTCCCGCGTTTTAGCAGTGCAAACAAACAACTTGAAATGTATTATTACCGGTCTATGTTATCGGTTTTAATGAGTCGCTACGAAAACCCGAATTACATCACCGATGTATTTTGGGCCGTAGGCACCTGGCCATTTACAATCAGCTGGGATAATTCGTACGCATCGGATGTAATTGCCATGCTCGACCCGGAAAGCCTGAAAACCGCCATCCTGACCAATTTTGAACAGGTGAAGATGAAAAGAACCTATGTGAGCTGGAATGGTGCCTTCTGGGATAATTTGTACATCCAGGAGCCTTTTGCGCTTCAAATCATGCTCGAGGCTTACGTCCGGCATACGACAGATTACACCATATTCGACATGGAGGCAGCCGGAGCCTCCGTCTGGGAATGGATGCAACGCTGGGTTAAGGAACTGCAAACCAATTACACCAACGATTTAGGATTGATTGACGTTGGTTACAATACTGAAAAAATTATTGAAATCCGCACCGACGGGTATAACCATGTGGTACCCATAACGAATACGCTTACGATTGACCTGCTCTATACAATGGCAGAGTGGGCTGAACTAAGGGGAGAACAAAAATTGCAGCAAAAATACCTTGATGATGCCGAACAACTAAGAAAACTGGTTGACAAACACCTTTGGAACGAAGAATTGGGCTGGTTTAATAACCTCTACCCTGATGGAACCAAAGGGACAATTTGGACTTACCATCTTTTCGACCTTCTGGGAGCCGATTACCTGCCCGACACCCAAATAAACGGTTTGGTCAGCCATTTGCAGGAAGGAGAGTTCCTCGGAAGATATGGAGTTTATTCCATATCGCGACGAGATACGGTGCACTGGGATCTAATTGACTCCGATTGGGGTGGCGGCGGACAATATGCAGGAATGCCCGGACGCATTTCCCGCTACCTTTACAAGAAAGGATTTGCCGGTAAAGGATGGGATATCCTTAAACGCAATGCCAGGTATGTCGACCATTTCCCCTACCTGCCCCAAAACCCCCGAATAGACACCCCGGAGCAGGACCGTTCTTCCATGCCGCTTCAGATTGCAGCAGGAGCCGGACTGGAAGCCATTGTTTTCGGAACATTTGGAATCAAAATGGAAGACGATAAACTGACCATCAAACCCTATAATCATGAAGATATCGGAGAAGCAATTCTCACCAATATCCGGTATAAAGGACGAACTTTTGGTGTTCAGCTAACTCCAAAGACCTATTCTGTTTATGAGAACGGGAAACACCTTGCAACCCGGTTTTACGGTGAAGAAGTGGTTATAAAAAGGAAATAGATTATAAATTGTCAAATTGTCAAATTGTCAAATTGTGAAATTGTTTAGTGATTTGGGTTTTTAGACGCAGATGATTATGAAGTGTATGATTTGAAGAAGAGGTCTTGAAGCCGAAGAGTATGATTTAATTATGATGGATTTGCTAAAGGCAAATGGGAAAATTGTTAAATTGGGAAATTGATGAATTGAGACGCAGATTATTATGATAGGTGTGATTTTTTCAGGATGGATTTACCTGGCGGCAAAAAAAGAATTTAACAGCCCCGAAAACCCTTAATCCCTTAGGGTCGCGAAGCTCCTTAAGGGTTCACCACAAATGCAAGAATGGGTAACAATACCGTAACCGGAAACCGTCGGTGTCGCCTGGAGCGACGCCGACGGTAGTTTTAAAAATTTGATCTGATCTTTGACCTAATATCATTGGGCAATAGGGTACACTTCGAATACAGAGTACGAACACAGAACACAAAACACCGAATACAGAACAAACAAACTCAGAACACACAAACACCAAACAACAACCCCCTCCCCGAGCGAAGCGATAAAAAAACACCAGCAAATTACTACCAACAAGCAACACAGAACACCAAACACAGAGTCACTATCAGGAGAAGCCAATTCTATTTCCTGCCAGTTTGTCATTTCTTCCAGCCTAAGAACGATTTCTTCCAAACCGGGAACGATTTCTCCCTGCCAAAGTGTCATCTCTTCCGATTCGGGAATGATTTCTCCCTTCACGGGAACGATTTCTCCCTGCTAAAGTATCATTTCTTCCGGCCTGGGAATGATTTCTTCGTGCCCGGGAA
>CAYTDH010000310.1:0-5894 GCA_964436325.1 uncultured Tangfeifania sp. | reverse complement strand
CCAGTGTTTTGTTTACTGCCCCCTCTATTTCATCATCGAAGCTTGGCCAGCCACAATTGGAATTGAATTTGTCGGATGATTCATACAAAGGCGCCCGGCACCTTTTGCAAACATAAGTTCCTTTTTCTTTGTGTTTGTTAAATTTCCCGGTGAAAGGACGTTCGGTCCCCTTATGTATAATCACATACTCCTCGAATTCATTCAGGGGAGTATAATTTTTATCTGATTGATTTTCCATACTTTTTGCCTCTGTTTTCATTTTTTTGTTTTCCTGTTCATTTTTTTTCTCCTGTCCGCTTATTGAAAGGGTCAGTAGGGTGATTATTAAAATCAAAATTGTTTTCATGTATTTATATTGATGTAATTTTTAATGGTGTAACATAACTGATTTCCATGTTGCCAGAAAACAAACCTTGCTGAAATTTCCGCTGGTAAGGGAATTCTTCTCAAGGCCATATTCCTTTGCATCAAATCAAGAGAATTATAGTCTCCTTTAGGGAAAGACAAATAAGGTACTGGTTTGGTTCAGACAGCAGTTATGCGTGGTCGATTCCAATACCGGGTTGGTCTTTCAGGGTTATTTTGCCCGATTGAATGGTTACGCCCACATAAGGATCGTTTGATATGAGCAGGTTGCCGTCGAGATCAGCCCATTCGGCCTGTGGTGCTAGCTGGGCGGCGGCAGAAATGGCACAGGATGTTTCGGTCATGCACCCAATCATTACCCGCATTTGGTTTGAGTGCGCAAAATTAACCATTTGGTGTGCCTCCCGCATTCCGGTGCATTTCATCAGTTTGATGTTTATTCCTGAATAGGCACCAAGGATTTTACGGATATCGCACAGGCGCTGAACAGCCTCATCACCGATAACCGGGATAGGCGAGCGTTCGGTAAGCCAGGCATGGTCATCTGTCCTCTCCTTTGAAAGGGGTTGCTCCACAAACTTAATGCCTTTTTCGTTAAGCCAGTGAATCATTTCAAGGGCTTCCTGCTTGTCTTCCCATCCCTGGTTGACATCGACACAAAGGGGAGTATCGGTGACTGACCTGATGGTTTCAATCATCTCTTTATCATTCCCCCTTCCCAATTTTACTTTTAGGATTTTAAACCGGGAAGCCTCCCGGGTTTTCTGCCTGACAACCTCCGGTTCGTCAATGCCAATGGTAAATGAGGTATTGGGCGTATTTTCGGGAGAAAACCCCCAGATTTTGTACCAGGGTTGCTTCATCATTTTTCCAACCAGGTCATGCAGGGCAATATCCACAGAAGCTTTCGCAGCAGTATTCCCGGGAGCTGCCTCATCAACATATTCCAGAATCTCCTCCATCCGGAAAGGATCCGAGAATTGAGTCAGGTTGAGGGTGGATAAAAAGTCTGCCGCAGTAGTTTGTGTTTCTCCCAGATAAGGGGGCATGGATGCCTCACCGTAACCGGTCATCCCGTCAAATTCAATCTTTGTAAGCATCACCGGAGTTGTAGTGCGCGAACTGTTGGCAAGAGTGAATACATGTTTTAACTGAAGGTTGTAGGGTTCAAATGTCAGTTTAAGTCCTTCTTTGGGATAAAGTCCTCTCATATTGGAATGGGTTAAGTGGGGCAGTGCCAGGCTGCCCGTGGTGAATAAAGCCGTTTTTCTGATAAAATCTCTTCTGTTTGATGCCATCTTCTTCTTTTTTTATCGTTTCATGGAGTTACATACCAGGGGTGATTTTGGATCCGCAGGATTCTTTGCCCGTTTTCAGGATCCCGGATTCTTCGCGCTTCGACAAATGTTTTTTCCCGATAGGCTGAATAAACGGGGCTTTGAGGGTCCAGGCTGTTTTCCCGGATAATGCCTGAGGCATGAATAAACTTTGGGCCTCCCAGAGAAAGGGCTACATGAGTAATTTTTGGAGCAGATTGATCGCTGTTTTGATGTCCGAAAAAAAGCAGGTCGCCGGGACGGACATTATCGCGTGAAACCGAGGTGTCTATACTTTGGCCTTGCCTGACCTGGAGGGATGCATCGCGGGCGAGAATGATTCCGTGCATGAAATAAATGGTTTTGGTAAAACCACTACAGTCCATGGCAATGGCGGATGTTCCTCCCCAAAGGTAAGGTCGTCCGGTGAATTGCTGTGCAAGTTCAACCAATGAAGTGGAATCGGGAACTGCTTCTTCGGCAAAGGTGGAAAAACCAGTCCAGTTACGCCGCAAAGTATGTCCTCTCCGGCCATCCGGAAAGATCATGGTTAATACATTCTGAGTCTGTTCGGTTACCTGAAGGATTCCGCCCATGGGTACAGGCGACACCGGGTTTCTTAAATACCGGGTCTCATAGATGGTTCCCATGTCTCCGGTAAAAATAAACCGGTCCGAATTTTGCCACTCATTAAGCTCCTCATGTGTTAACGGGACCACTCCGGGGGCATCCACCCAGGAAATATAGTTGTCGGGAGTTTGAATCCGGTACCATCCCTTTTCTTTTTGAAGTAACCTGACTGGAGTACCCAGTAAAGCCTGTGTCACCAGTTCAGAGGAATGACGCGGGGCTGCCCGCATATTGGCTAAGGGAAGGGTGACCAGCGCAAACGAATTCTGACCTACCGAAGAGTCGGGAAGAAGGGTAATTTCATCCCGCACACCTACGGCTTGCAGCTCCCGGATTAATGCCTCTTTTAAATCCGGTTTGCTGATTTCACCTTTTAATACCACTTTCCCTTTTTCAAAACTTGCCCGGACATCAAAAACCGTTTCACGATGGTCATCAACAAATTCTTTTTCAAATCCGGTAATGAGTTTTTCGGTTTGCGTGCGTTTATCCACGCCGCAGGAAAGGATCACAATTAAGCTGATTAGCAGGAGTGGTGTCTTCATTTTTTCTTTTCCTTAAGGGATTTTACGTTTAACTGGTAATTCCATTGGTCAAAGTAAATATTTCCGCCGGACCATTCCAATTCCCCGCGTTGAAAATCAATGGGTTCACTGCGGAAAAATTTTTTGGGAGGTTGAAAGGGCCGGCTGTAATCATCGTTGATGATCAGGCGCCAGGGATCAATGCCTGTGATGTAGAATTCTTTAATATTCTGATTATCTGATTCCTGTAGTCCAAAAGATTGATCGAGGGGGACCCATCCCGTGCCTTCGTAATAAACTTCACACCAATCATGCAAATTTACTTCTCCCGGATGAAGCATCCAGCCGCTCTGCCATTTACAGGGAATTCCACTGGCCCTGGCCAGGGCCATAAACAACAAAGTCTGCATGCCACAATCGCCATGCTGGTTCTCCAAAACATACTGTGGGATGTTTTCGAAAGTGGAATATTCAAGTGCCGATGCCCAGGGAATATGCCTGTCAATCCAATAATAAATGGCTTTTACTTTATTGAAAGGACCGGTAATCCCGGCTGTGATTTTGCCGGCGAGTTGATTGATCCTTTCGGTTAAGGAGATATGAGGTGGCCGCTCTGAAGTGAATTGCTTGTAAAGCGATGAAAGCGTGTCGTAAGGCTGATTTAGCCTCTCTTTGTCAGCAATCCATTGGGGAGCGGTTTCAAACCGGGCTGTATAATGAAAAACAGTGGGTTTTCCTGCTTCGGTGTTTTTACTGATGTATAAGCTTCTCTGGAGGGAAGTGTTCGGTGCAAGGGTAAAGTCAGGCGAATTGACTGAAAGAAGCGTAACATTTTTTTGCCGCGGCAGCGATTCCCGGGGAAAAGGCATCCAGCAACTGACCGTTTCATTGGGGGGAATGGCATCGGCTTTTAAGGTGATGGTAAAATCAATCTGGAAAGGATAAACCTGGTTCAATAGATCATTTTTCCGCCTTGCATGGTTGATCAATTCACCAGTATGGTTTAAACAAAAGGCTTTTAGCGGATCAGCAAAAGGACCGTCTTTTTCTCTCCTTACCTGCATGGCAAGAGAATCAAGCCGGAAAAGATTGGGGACGGCATTCCGGAAATACCGGGGTTCATTGTTGATCATGCGCATTTCAAGTTTTTTCTCGCGCTCCCACCTTCTGAGCTGGCTATCGGGGAGGTTCGGGAACCACGGATGAAGTTCCTTTTTAATGTCTTCTTCCGTTTTTGAAAAATCCTTTTGAATCCGTTCCATCCTGGCTTTAAGAATCTCCAGGTTTTTTTCATCTTCTTTTACGGGCCTCCCGGAAGTATATCGATCAATCATTTGCATGGCTTTGTTGAAATGACCTTCTTTGTAAAACTGAAAAATGCGTTCTTCTGAAATGTCAGGTTTGCAGCCTGCTAAAAGCGTTATAAGAAATAACACCATGGTGCTGGTTCTGTTTTTTTGCATTATTTTTATCATGTGCTTAACAAAGATAGAAAAACATCATGAGATAAATAGCTAATATTTATCAGATCAGAAAATATGATTTGTTTTTAAAATGATTTCCTCTGAAGTGGCAGTGAAGCAACCAGACTGCTAAGTGAAAGATAAACGGGTGATTTCGCGAAAAGTTTGAAAAATGGAAGATAATTTTGAAATACCGGTTCTTTATCAGGACAATGAAATGATTGTGGTTGACAAGCCAGTTGACCTGGCTGTTCATAAAAATGATTTTATGCGCCGCGATGCTCCTTACCTTACCAAGTTGGTGGGGGAATCGACCGGCAGGAGGATATACAATGTTCACCGGCTGGATGCCAAGACTTCGGGGGTGATTGTGCTGGCTTTTTCTTCTGAAATGGCCAGGGAGCTGACCCTGATGTTCGAACGCAGGGAAGTGCGGAAAATGTATTACGCGATTGTTCAGGGGGTACCCGGAGAGGGGACCTTTTCAGGCAAGGTGCTGGTGAAGAAAAGGACAAAATTTAAGAAACCGGCTGTTACCCATTTTAAAACCCTCCGTTCGGCCCGTACTGCCATTATCCATAAAGAGGAACTCACCGAACCTGTCACGCTTAGTTTGGTTGAAATATCTCCTGAAACCGGCCGCTGGCATCAGTTAAGGCAACATTTTGCACAAAACCGTTTCGATATCCTTGGCGATTCCCATCATGGTGATTTTAAGTTAAACAAAGAAGTAACCCATCAAACAGGAATGAAACGATTATTCCTTCATGCCACTGAACTTGAATTTGAACACCCCCAATTGCAAAAAAAAATCCATCTGAAATCTCCCTTGCCGGCTGAATTTGATTCGATTATGAATTTGTTAGGGGAAGAATAGAACCATTTTTCCGTTTTTTTTGTTCCTTATGGCAACAACATTTTTTGTTAATTCATATTGTTGAATGTACAGTTTGATGCCGGGAGGCATGGATTTTGTTTTATATTTGGGTTTTTAAAAAGGAGAAAAGCGAAAATGAAAAAGATATTCTGGATTCTGTTTTTGTTGAATTCATGGGGACTTCTGGCTCAGGAGTCCGTCAGGGAACCACTGGAAATTGAAGATTTTGAGTATTGGAACCGGCTTTCGAATCCGGTCCTTTCAAATAACGGTGAGGTAATTGCTTTTCAGAAAGATCCTCAGCAGGGAGATGGGATGCTGATGGTATGGCGTGAAGGGGAGATGGATGCTGTTCCACGTGGGGAGAATCCGGCAGTAGGTTCTCAAAACGATTTTGTGGTGTTTAAAATTGCACAACCCGAGGATACCATTCGTGAGGCTAAAAAGAAAAAAGTCAAAAAGCAAAACATGCCAAAAGACAGTTTGGGAATTTGGGTTTTTGGAACAGAAGATATTTATAAATATCCTGATTTGAAATCTTACAAGCTCCCCGAGAACGAGGCACGCTGGGTGGCTTTTCTGACAGCGTACACTAAGGAGAAGGAAGATTCTGCTTCCGTGGAAGCGAAAGCAGATAAGAAGAAAAAGACTGGTGACAACCTGGTTCTTTTTGATGTAAACTCCGGCGATACCCTGGTTTATCGTAATGTCACGGAAT
>CAYTDH010000309.1:0-5909 GCA_964436325.1 uncultured Tangfeifania sp. | reverse complement strand
GGTGGTCGGCAAAAAAGTGGAATTGCAGCCGGGATGATTTACCAGCCGTTGCAAGCGGTTTCTTATGCCATAAATAACGAATATGAATGGTTTTTGAAGCTGTAAAACTGTAACCGTTCTGAATCAGTCAATCATCGCATTGAAAACCGGTTTCATTTCTACCGTTAATCCTTTGAATTCGGTTGTTTTGTTTTCACTTGTGTTTAGGAGGATTACGGCCTTTGGCAGATGAAATTTTTTGCAAAAATCGTTGTTATAATAAAAAATTTCGCGCTTTACAATCCGGTTCAGAACATTCCAACTTTTTCACCGGCGCTTTAGCCCGGTGGGACGGTATGGTGGCCCATTTATTCGCTTTAGCGTTTAAAGACTTAATGGCTGAAGCCTTTGATTTTCGGTGGCAACTGATCACCGGGCTGAAGCCACGGTGTAAAACAGTCCGTTTTCAAATGATTTCTTAAGCCATAAACAACGCATCCATAGTCAGACTGTTTTGCACCAGTGAAGAGTAATTGTTTGCTTTCAGTCCATACGTTGTAATCATGGTCAGTAAAACCGCTTTTCCTGTACTTGTTTCCTGTTTAAACACCGATATTTTATTTCAAATGTATTAATTTGCCAAATTGCAACAAATCCACAGAATCAATCCATTGAATTTTCCTAATCTATGAATCCCTGCCCGACTGCATCATTACGGCGGGTGTGGCAAAATTTTTCTTTTACAAATTTAGCAGCCAATTCCATACCGGCACAACTTCAATCTTTTTACCGCTTATCTCCAACATCCGTTCGGTGTCCCGTGTGATGATGAACAAATGACGACACTCCAGTACTTCTGTAATTTTCAGTAATGATTTCACTTCCCTGTCAAAAGTGCCCGCGCTATTGTCAAGATCATAACAAACCTGAATAGCCATGCCGGCATCAGGTATATAGAAATCAACCTCTATTCCCCGGTTATAAAAATAAACTGCATCATTGCGACCATATTTACGTAATAGATTTATGGCCACCATATTTTCCAGCAAAGAAGTATTTCTATCCAGCAGGAAGAGGTTCAACAGGCCGTTATCGGTAAAATAATATTTCGGAACTGTTTCTTTATCAACCAGTTTACCCGCAATATTCTGTATAGGATGGATAAGCCAGGCATCTTTGGCATATTCCATATAGTTAATTACTGTATTTGTTCCGACCTTTGCCCCTGTAGATGATACGATATTCCCTATCCGATTGAATGACAAAGGCTGTTTAACACTTTCAGCCAGCTTCTTGAATAATATACGTAACGCGAAGGTATTTTCCACTGAATGACGGGCAGCAATATCGCCTAAAAATATCTTTTGGTAAACACTTGTCAGATAATCCCTTTTCGATGAAAGCTCCGCACCTTCGGGAAATCCTCCAAAATTGAAATAGTCGTTAAACTTCCTCAGAACTTCTGCTTTATTTTCTGTGGACAATAAGGAATTTTTTGTTATATGAATATCGTTTGCCACCAAAAACTCTTTGAAATCGTAAGGATAAACATCGACGGGGATATAGCGCCCTCCCAGCGTTGACTGAATGTCCTGACTCAACATTTTGGCATTGCTCCCTGTTATATACAACCGGTGTTTGGTGTCGGCCATGCGACGGGCAAATTTTTCCCATCCGGGAATATTTTGTATCTCATCGAGAAATAGAATGGGTTTCTTTCCATACATTTCCAAATGAACCTCTAACAACAGGTTCAAATGCTCTGCCGTCATCCCTGTTAAACGTTCATCTTCAAAATTAATATAGAGCATCTCGTCCCATTGTATCCCCTGGATTATCAATTGCTGCATGCGTTGGTAAAGCAGATAGGATTTTCCTGCCCGCCGGATACCGGAAAAAACATAATTACCAAATTCCTCAAAGGTAAAATCCCGTGGAATAACCTTGTATTTAGGAACTTCTGTCTGGTTGTCCGCAATAACTGCTTTAAGTATATCCTTGTTCATATTTAAATTGTTCTGTCCACAACACAAAATTAATGTATTTTTATTTTAAACACAAAACAATATATGCTTATTTTCATTTTATACACAAAACAATTTAGACAAACCCGCACATCTAAACCATAAATTATGCTCTGAACTGCTCTGCGTCCCTCACATAATTGAAAGTCCAACACCGGCAGATAAATTTGATACAGCATAGAGCGGAATAACACGAACTTTGCCATAACCGGAAAAATTTTCCAATGAAAATCTTATTCCCCGGGGAGCCTTCTTTTCCTCCAAAAACCGGTGCATACTTTGCATCTTGCCCGTGCTGCCCGATTTAACTTCAACAGGTACTGCTTTCCCGTTCATTTCTATAACATAATCCACTTCTGCGCTACTTCCCCTTTTTTCGCGATGCCAGTAAAACAATTGTTTCTTCTCATGCACATCGGAATACTTAATCAATTCCAACCCCACAAAAGTTTCTGCAATATTCCCTTTATTCAGCATATCGATGCTATTTGCAATCAACAATTCCGAAAGTCTTAATCCTGAAAGTTGTTGAAATATACCGACATCGTGTAAAAGCGCTTTAAATTTTTTATAATTGGCCCCGGCTCCCAAAGGAATCCCTTCGCCTGAAGTATGGTAAACTTTATAAACAAGGCCTGCCATTTCAAGCAGGTTGATGGCCTCTTTTGCCTGTGCCGGACCCGATAATTGCCCTGCTTTGGAGTAAATGTATTTACCGCCCGACTGTTTTACTACAGACTCCATCACTTCGCGCAGTCGCATAACCGGAATCCGGCTTTTATATTTGGCAAAATCATCGTTGTACGAAATCGTTATGTCTGCTAAAATATTTTGAATCGCATGTATATCGGTACTGTTGCTAATAAAGGTTTGTATTGCCTCCGGCATCCCCCCTATTATCAAAAATTTTTTCAGATAGTCTTTTAGTTTTTCATGAAATGCCGGATTTAACGGATTTAATTCTGATGCATTTTTTTTTAATTCAATCAGGGCATCCTCGTTATTAGCTAAAAGAAATTCGTCGAACGACATGGGATACATATACACTGACCGGATACGGCCAACGCCCCAGGATGTTAAATCCTCCAAAGCAAACTCGAGCAAAGAACCTGCAGCTATTACATGCAAACCTGGTTTCGA
This sequence comes from uncultured Tangfeifania sp., assembly GCA_964436325.1. Taxonomy (GTDB): domain Bacteria; phylum Bacteroidota; class Bacteroidia; order Bacteroidales; family Prolixibacteraceae; genus Tangfeifania. The sequence continues at coordinate 2,766 of CAYTDH010000309.1, read as the reverse complement.
TTCATAAAAAAAACGCAGCGACTGTATAGCCTTTGGACAACTTTGAATTTCATCAAAAAAAAGAAGGGTTTTGCCATCAGTAACAGGAATCCCGTAATAAGCCGACAGGTTTGTACATATTCTGACCGGATCAAGATTCTGTTCGAAAAACTGTTTGACATCGGTATTTTTTTCAAAGTTAACCTCTAAAAAATAATCAAAATCCTTTGCAAATTCTCTCACAATATAGGTTTTTCCTACCTGCCGGGCTCCCCGTAAAAGCAGTACTTTTCGGTTTTTCGCTGCTGACCAGTCTTTTAAAGTACTTAATATTGTCCTTCTCATTTGCATGTAATTAAAAAATCAAGGCGAATTTAGATAAAATATAACAGAAAATCAAGGCGAGTTTAGTTATCTTTTATTAAAAAATCAGGGCGAAACTTGACTTCCGGGCGGCTCATTACCTGTTAACCGTATTCAATCGATGGAAGTTCATCCGATGAATTTTTCGGATTTTTTACTGGCATTCGATTATACCAAAGCTGCCGAAATCTGCAATAATCGAATTACCAGGGTTTCGGATTCCACGCATGAGTTTCTGCTGGAACAGCTTCGGATTTATTGGTTGGTTGGCGGAATGCCCGAGTGTTTAAAAGTGTATCGAGATACCAAATCACTGAAACAAGCCGCTGAGTGCAAGATGAAATTTCTGAAACTTACCGTCTGGATTTCAATAAGTATAAATCAAAGACCGATAATCAACTTTATTACTGGGCAAGGGATGCAAAAAACAGCAGCGCAGAAGTTGATTATTTAATGATGATTGACGAAATACTTTATCCGGTGGAAGTCAAAGAAGGACCATCCGGGAAACTCCGCAGCCTGCATATTTACCGTAATACTTACCAGCCTTACTAGTTGGTTGTATTTCATGCCAGAAAAGCAGGTGTGCTAAAAGATGAGAAGATTGTATTCCTTCCGTTGTATTTTGCAGGCGCTTTTGCACAATTTGGAATGGACGATAAATTGGAACGTTTTGACAATTAAAGTGTAACAATTGAACAAATTGGCACAGAATCACAGGTGGTTAATTTTGGATTACCAATTCAATAATATCCGATATTTTGGGAATAGACATCCAAAAATATCTAAAAAACTAAAATTTTGGAGAACTGCAGAAATTTAAATTCAATTTCCAAAAATAAATTCATTGAAAACTACCCCGGCTACCATTTTCAAATGATTTCTTATGCTCTTAATAACGAATGCCAATCGGTCATGAAACGGTAAAACTGACCCCATCCCCATCCCGAATCAGGTAATCATCGCACTGAAAACCGGTTTCATTTCTACCGTTAATCCTTTGAATTCGGTTGTTTGGTTTTCACTTGTGTTTAGGAGGATTACGGCCTTTGGCAGATGAAATTTTTTGCAAAAAAGGAACATGTTATTCAAATCACTGTTCCTGATTTTGCTTTTATATTTCACTTCCACAGGTAGAACATATTTATCTGCTATATCAAACGAAAAAACTCTCCCTGCAAAGCTGTCCTGTGTTTTCTTTCTGATATAGAGCGATGTTGAGCCGGAAATAAAAAATTTCAGGTTGTACATCCCGTTTCAAGTTATTTATTTCTTTCACAGGTGTGTTAGCCCGTAGGGACGGCAAATTGGTCAGTTTATTCGTTTTAGCGTTAAGGGCTTAACGGCTAAAGCCTTTTTCCCGGTTGTTATCTTCCATTCACCGGGCTGAAGCCACGGTGTAAAAAGTCTGTTTTCCCTTTCCGTTGTTTCACTGCAACTACTCAAAAAGAATAGTAATATCATTAAAATAAGTTACCAGTCGCCGTTCTTTAAGTTCATATTCCTCTTTTTTTATTATTCGTTATTTCAAAAAAATGAGTGCAGATATTTATTCGGTTGAATACTTCACTGCTAAATTTTAATATAAATAAAACCCTTATTATCGATTAATGATATGAACTATTGTTGAACCAAATTCTAAAAAGGCATTTTACTCTGTTGACATACAAATAAACTCCTATTACCCTAACGAAACTAAATTTACCCCAAAAAACCAATTACCGATGAATCTTAAAAAAATAAAACCAGTTTTACTCTGAATCAATCAAAATAAATTATATTTACCCTTTAGAAATGGAATTTACCCCAATAAAAAGAAATAAAAATGAAGAAAATAGGATTTACATGGCTTCAGGATAGACTAAACATTCAGGGATTTAGATTAACACATGAGTCCTACATAGGGACGACAGAAAAAACAGAATTAAGTTCAACAAATACTATTGTACGTACATTCAAATCAAAATATGATGTAAAAACTGATAGCCCGATGTCTCATTTGGAATTTGCTTTAAAGTATGATGATTTAAATCTTGCTTTTATAAAGAAAGTTTTCTCAAATGTTGAGCATCTAACAATAGAAGACTATATTAAGGCATATCCAAATAGAAAATATCCAAGAATTATTGGCTTTCTTTATGAATGGATAGTGGGTAAATCAATTGAAGTCAAAGTCACTACTACTAATTATGAGGATGTACTAGATTCTACCAGATATTTCACCGGGAGTATTACAAAAATAACCAAATGGAAGGTTAATGATAACCTATTAGGTTCAAGAGAATACTGCCCAGTGATTAGAAAAACAACTGAACTTAGCGAGTTACTTGATTGGGATATTAAAGCGGCAATTGAAAATCTAAAACATAAATACTCTCCTGATATTTTTAAACGAGCAAGCTATTATCTTTATAAGAAAGAATC
>CAYTDH010000308.1:0-5967 GCA_964436325.1 uncultured Tangfeifania sp. | reverse complement strand
TACGTTTTTCCGAAATCATTGGGTACAACAAGAGCTTTTACATCTTCAGGAACTATTCTTATAAGTTTATTGTAAGACTCTTTTGAAATTCTTTTCGGGTTGGGTTTTTCCATGATCATGTGATGGGTGAAAAGCTGTAACCCCGCTTCTTCGGCAGTCTTTCTTGATTCAATAATGTGAATCAAATTATCGAAAGCGGTTATTGTGGAAAGTCTGTCATTCTGTGTGTCTTCTATAGATGTTAAACTGGCACCTGATGCAATGCCGGAATAAATTTTTGTATATGAATTGTAAACCTTGGGTTGGTCCTGGGTAACCAAAAAAATGATCGAGAATAACAGAGCGGGGCCAAGCATTAAAAGGATATAATGCTTTAGCAGTAAACGTATGAAATAAATGATATTCAAATTTCCGGGTTTAATTTTAGTTTAATGCCAATCGTTTCCTGCAAAATTAACAAGGCCGTTCGAAATTGAACTCTTGATTCTTCCATTGATAATTCCAAATCCAGGACAGCATTCTTTTGTTTCGAATAATCCGCAAGTTTTAATAATCCTTTTTGGTAATTTAGTTTGGTGTCGTAAAGAAGGATTTTCTCTGTTTCCATTTGCGAAGTAAGGATGACTAATTTATTGTGCGCATTTACAAGATTACTGTATTGGACGATGACCAGTTTTCTTAAGTCCTGAATTGTTTTTTCTCGTTCATGCATTAATTTAATTTTCTCATTTTGCGCAATCTGGGAATTGGAACGATCGAAAACAGATTCAAAGGGGATATCTATGGATAGACCCAAACTATACCGGGTTTGCTCTGAATTGGAAACACCAACATCCTCCATTCCCAGATCTTCTCTGATAATCAGGTTGTCAAAACGTCCGTATTTGGCAGAACCGTTCATGCTAAAATAAGAAAGCCAGTCTTTCTTCTCCGATTTTACGATTAATTCCTGGATTAATATATCCGCATCTATGATTTTCAACAAGGGAGAATATAATTCTGCTGAATCAAGCAGGTTTTCCAACGGGGGTAATTTTTTTTGAATAGCGTTCTGCTTAATGGTATGCTCAGCATTGCTATCCGTATTAACCTGAGGTTTCCCCAAAAATGGAATTGAGGCCAGAAAAACGGGAAGGATTAATTTAATGATCAGCTTCATTCGCGATTTGTTTACACATTCTCTTTCTGAAATACTGCCGGAATGGTTCTCAGGATGATCCATATGTCTTTCCAAAACGAAAATTTGCTCCGGGCTATCTCTACATATTTATTGTCCAGTTGCTTTCTTTCTTCGGGCGACATTTTAGATGTTTTTCCCCTGGCCTCCACCTGCCAAAGCCCGGTTATGCCTGCCGGGCCATTGAACCGGTCGGTCCATTCATCGGTTGTGAGCAGCTCAGCTTCATACAGCGGGAGCGGGCGGTTGCCCACAATCGACATATCTCCTTTAATCACATTAATTAATTGAGGGAGTTCGTCAATGCTCAGTTTCCGAATGATGTTTCCCACTTTGGTAATCCGGGGATCATTCTCGAACTTCACAAAAGCACTCTCCTTTTTCGTTTTTTGTTGGGCAATGTGTTTTTGCTCCTCCACCTGAACATCATCGCCGAATAAAACCGGTCCTGACTCCTTTTGTGCAAGTCCCGCTGAATCTGTTTCCGTTTCTTCCGATGATTCGACAGGCTTTTCTGCCCCGTTTTGATACTGGTTCAGATGCTCAAACTCTTTAAGCCGCCGGTCAGCATCGGGATACATCGAACGCAGCTTCAGAAAGTTGAATATCCGGTAGCCGGTACCCACCCTTTTGGAAATGTAATAGACCTTTCCTTTGGATTCGAGGCGGATGGCCACAATAAAAAACAAGAGCAGGGGAGAGGCCATTAACAAGGCCAGGCTTGCGAAGAAAATATCAAAACTGCGCTTGAAAAAAGGGGTTCGGTAAGCATTGGTGATGGATTGATCGGCCTCCGCATTGATCAGCATGGCCTGGGGTTTTAACCGCTTCAGGAATTCTATCCGGTTAAGAATAACTTCCGGTTTTACCGGTTTGGTATAAACATCATCCACCTTTTGCCGGAAAGCCTTGCGAATCGTTTCGGGGTCTTTTGCACTGGTGAGAATGATATAAGGAATTTGATTTTTTTTATCGTATTCCTTCATGAACGTCTGGTGAAAATCCAGTCCGTTCCGGCCGGGAAGGTCTTTTTCGCAGATAATGGCATCCACCATGGGATTCTTTGCAAACCAGCCGACAGCTTCCAGCGGATTGGGTTTATGAAAAAACCGGAAACTATCACCCGATTTGGAAAAGGATTCAATGACTTTTTCATCGGAGCCGATGTAGAAGATGGTTGGTTTTATTTCCGTTTGGTTTACCATGGGCTTTTAGTTTGCTCTTCCCAGAATGCGTTCGATTCGTACCTGCAACTCTTCGGGGTTAAAGGGTTTGACAAGATAATCTTCCGCACCCATTTTCAGGCATTTAATGCGGTCATTGCTGCTATCCCTGCTGCTTAAAACAACGATTGGAATGTCTTTGAAGAAACCGCTTTCTTTTACCCTTGAAATAAATTCAAACCCATCGAGATGGGGCATTTGCAGATCGGTGAGGATTAAATCAGGAATGTTGCCCTCCTGAAGCCAGGCAAGCCCCTGAAGTCCGTCTTCGCGGGTGGTTAAATCATAAGATTTGTTGAGAAACTGCACCACCAAACGGCTTAGCGAGGGTTTGTCATCGATAATTAATATTCTTTTCATTATCTTTCTTTGTTTGTTTCCGTTTTTTTTGCTTTAAGCGTCCTAAAAGAAAAAACAACTCTTCAAACCATTTCACCACGTGTTTTATTTTCCTTCATTTAAATAAATGAAAGAACAATTTTCCCGATAAAAAAGATTTATTACTTCTTGCAAAAAGCTTCCTGACAAATATAGTTAAATGATTGATTTAAAATAAAAATCCAGGGTATGTTCTTTAACTATCTGTTGAGAAAAAAATGCGAACATAAAACCAGGCAATGATTTCGCTAATTACGGTTCGTGATCCTTTGCTTGTTTTCCACCATGAATTTATGTAGTATGTTAGGTGTTATTATTCTGTAAATGATGAGGAGGTGGGCTCCGTATGACCAAAAAAAATGCCCTGCAATGCTTTTTAAATCATTACAAGGCATGCTTTATGTGAGAAGGACATCAATTAATCTTTCCAGGTGTATTGGGGATCAGGTGATTCAAACCATTTTTTGTTTTTGACTCCTCCCGATTTGGCCCATTCTTCGAATTCAGGGAAAGCATTTAAAAACAGTTCCTTTTCATTGGGAATTGCCAGTTCGTCTGTTTCAATCTCCAACCCCCAGGGTAAATTTTGCTCTGTAAGGAAAGCGGGATGGGGCAGGGTGAATTCCTCTACGTGCGATGGGGCAAATCCGCTCGACATGATTTCACCTTTCTCCGTTTTGATAAAATAGGCGATCCATATGTTGGCGCTCTTGTGGTTAAAGCAGAAATCAATAGTCCAGGAATCGCCAAGTTCATTCAGTGGAACAGACCAGGGGGCGCCACCAGCTTCCAGTTCCTGGCCATTTACAGATATGTCTTCATTTGGTATCCGGGTGTAGGTTTTTCCCTCTTCTTTGTAAAACATCAGACCAATTTCAACGGGCAACGAGCCTCCTCTGTTGAGGAGGGTGGAATTGACATATCCGGTTACTTCGTTTCCACTTTTCGATAAACCCAGTTTTGATTTTATCATTACGTCGTTGAAGTCATAATCTCCCTCGGAAGGGAACAGATCTTCAAACAGTGCGAAATAGTAGTCTCCACCCTTTGGATATTCTTGTATGTTAACCACTTGGGCAGCCTTGGTCAAGCTGTTCTCATCGGTTTGTAATTCAATGCTTTGATTTGCATTACTGTTCCAGATGAGCGGATCTTCAATATTTAATTGATGCATCTTTTGCCGGTTGGATAAATGCTCAGGGGCAATGTCATCGGGTTCTTGTAAACATCCCGAAAAGAGGAATAACAGGGTGACGGCCATCATTAGGGCACCATTTTTTAAAAAGGCCTTTTTACTTGGAAAATTTTTTCTCTGGATTTTGTTCTTTAAAAATTTGTTTTTGTCTTTCATGATTAAAATTTAAGCGTTATTATCTTCTGTTTTGGACAAAAGTAACAATTCAAACGGCATGCCATTGATTAAAGTTCTCATAATCAATGTTCTTTAAAAAAACCATTATCCCAAAACGGGACAAATGGTTTTCTCTGGGGAATGTTGGTTAATTGGGACTTGAAAGGGAAAAGGATTTTGAACGGCAAGCATGAAAATGTTCCATTTTCTTTTTTACATCTGCAACCAAGTAAATTTTCATATAGAGATCATGTCCCTCAGACCTCAACCCCCATTTTCAGATGATTCCTGGAAAATGACCTGTTCCTGTTCTTTTTTTGCAGGTTTCATTTTTACAGAATGTCAAAGAGTATGCAGTAAAAGAAAAGGCAAAAATCGGAACAATTTATTTCTTTTGTTTTATTTCGTTTTGGTATTCGTTTGTATCAGATTCTCTGGACACTTTTTCCCGAATTGATTCTTTAACAAATTTATTCAATGTCATTTTTTCTTCCATGGTTAGTAATGCTGCTTTCTGGTGGAGCGTTGGCGGTATCCGCACATTAAAACTTCCTTTGAACGGCTTTTCCGGATTAATACCGGCTTCTTTACATGTCGAAAAAAATTCTCGACCGATACCGGCACCAGCCTGTTTTTGCTTTGCCACGGATGAGTAACCAAAAATTCAACGATTACATTAAAGATGCATGTGCTGAAGCTGAAATAAACGACAATATTACCCTGGATAGAAATACCGGCAACCAATTTACACAGGAAACAAAAAAGAAGCACGAAGTAATTACTGCACACGTTGCCCGAAAAACATTTATTACACTTTCTTTTTACCTGGGAATGAACATCAAAATTGTTCAGAGAATTACAGGAATCCGGGAAGAAAGAACCCTCCGGAAATATTAAAAAGTAGCTGAAGAAATGAAGCAAACCGAAATGGAAAATACCTGGGGAAAGATTTGAAAATTACAAAAAAGTACTTAATTTTGTACGAAACAAAAAACAATTACAATGAAAGCAGTTAACTATTCAGAATTGAGGCAGAATTTAAAAAATAACCTCGACACGGTTACCGATAACGAAGAAATGTTGATTGTTCACCGGCCAAAGAACCGGAGTGTAGTAATGATGTCGTTAAGTGAATACAATTCAATGCAGGAAACCCTGCACCTTACAAAAAGCAAGGCCAACCGGCAACGGCTGGAAAATGCCGTTGAGAATATCAATAAAAAACAGAATTTATCGAAACACAACCTTATTGAAGATTAACCTGAATGGATGTATTTTGGGATAGCACTGCCTGGGAAGATTACCAGTATTGGCTGAATACCGATAAAAAAACACTAAAAAAAATCAACCGGCTTATTAAGGAATGCCAGCGGACACCCTTCACCGGAACCGGAAAGCCAGAACCGCTAAAAGAAAATTTTTCGGGGTTTTGGAGCCGGAGGATTACCGGAGAACACCGCCTGGTTTACAGGGTTGAAAACAAAGTATTGTACATAGCTCAGTGCAGGTATCATTATTAATTCAATTCATTATGCCTGCAACCAGGCTGCCACAATCCACGTAATATCATTGTGCCGTTAAGAACACCCGCAACAATAAGTGCAACCCATAAGAGGCAGGAAATATAATCCTGCCTCTTTCAGTTGTGCAGATCATCTCCATAGTTGAACTGTTTGCTTTTCAGCAAATAGTTGAAAGAAGATACCATTTTACATATTAAGGATCAACCTGAACAAATTGCCGAAGGACTAAAAAAAATTTCAACGAACATTGAGTCTACTCCAAAAGAAAATTCTCGCCACCAAGACTCTAAAGCACAAAGGTTTCACAAAGCATAG
>CAYTDH010000307.1:0-5968 GCA_964436325.1 uncultured Tangfeifania sp. | reverse complement strand
TATGCTCACCCGGTAAAATTTTCAGAGCGTCCATATATAAGTGGTTACGTTTCGGAACAAAACCTGGACAGAATAAAAAATGCTCCTGTTATTTCGGTTCAATCCTTTGGCCGGGGAAAATTGATCAGTTATCATGAAAGCATGACCTTCAGAGGCATATGGCTGGCAACCAACAAATTATTCATGAATGGTGTATTTTTTGGAAAGGTCATTCGCTAAAATTCATAGAAAAGGCCCGAGAAAAATCCCATCCGGTAAGGCCGGAATGCCACATCAGGATTCCGGTTGATGGAATTCAGGTAGTAATGAAATCGTGGCTCAAAACCAACGGAAATGTGATTACTGAGCGAATAGGTCAGGCCTATGCCCATGGTTCCGGAAACATTCATCATGCCAATATCTCGGGTTTTCCCGATTTTTTGAAGTCCGTATTCATTCTCAATGAATGCGTTATTCCCGACAACAAGCCCCGCATTGAGTCCGCCCACCAACTCCACATTCATTTTCCGGTCAAGCACCACGTACCGAAGGTAAAGGGGAATTTCAACAAAATCGAACACCTGGGAAAACTCTCCGGTGGTAAGCAACGAATTGGAAAATGCATTTGTTCCTTCCAGATTGGCCGCAATTTCAGCCCCGCGGGGTAACTGTTCCATTTCAATGACTCCGGCGGTGCTGTTCATGGCCACTTTTTCTGCGGCTATATCAACGGCGGTATTGAAATAGCTTTTCACTACCGATCTGTCGGATAAAGCCGTTTCAGCATTCACCCCGTACATGGAGGGGGTTCCACCCGCAGTATGTCCGTTTTGCGCATAATAAACCCCGCTTTCCACGCTCCATCGTTTTCCGGTTTTATATTGAACCGAAAATCCGCCACTGAGGCTGGTATTCCCGTCAGAATCACCATAAGTCATATTGGTGGCATAACTGCTGCTGTGGCTGGCCGAATAGGAGGAATATCCGGGTGAAATATTTACCCCCATTTTCCAGGTTGCATCCCGCGTGCTGCGGGGAGTTGAAGGAAATGGTCCATTATCCCTCCCGTTTCGCGGAGGAACAGGAAATACCGGCGTATTCCTGCTTTCGGCCTGTCGCCGATGGATGAGGTTTAATTTTCGCCCGGCATTCCGGAGATCAACCTCCCTGTTTTCCAGTTTTTTCATTCCTTCTCTTTCATTGAGGCGCGATGCTGAAAAAGCCGGACGGCTTCGGTTTAAAGAAGAAGACTCCACACTGTTTTCATCAACCTCCATATTACGGGAAACCGGCGGAAGGGCAGCCAGTTGACCGGTAACATCCAATTCCTCAATAACTGGTCTCTCCTCTTCCAATGAAGACTTCTTTTCAGGGGTAACTTCAACCTTACCAGGCGTTTGAGTTAATTCTTTCTCCGCAAATTCCGGAGAATCTGGAATATCCCGCGATTCATTGAGATACCATCCTCCCAGGAAAGCAAGAACCAAGAGGGCAGCAACAGCAACCCAGCGGTAAACAACCATTCTTCTTAAACGGCGCTGCTCTGTCAGTTGCCCCTGAATGTTATCCCACAAATGGGAAGGTGGTTCTGTAGCATATCCTTCCAGTTTTTCGCGGAATACCTTATCCATATTTTCTTCTTCTCTCATCATGCAGGGTAATTTGTATTTGTTTTTCTCTCCCCGTTCAGTTCCACCACTTTTCGTTTTAATATATTCCTTGCCCGTGCAAGGTTCGATTTCGAAGCGCCGGTTGAAATGTTCATGACCTCGCTGATTTCCTGATGGCTCATCCCTTCGATAACAAAAAGATTGAAAACCATCCTGTAGCTGGGCGGCAATTCCTGCACCAATTCCAGTAACTCATCTGCCGCCATCTTTTCAATAATGCCATCGGACATTCCGGGGGAATCATAATTCGTTATATCCTCTACCGGATATAACACATGCTGCTGCCGGTATTTCATCAAAGAAACATTTACCATGATTCGCCGCATCCAGCCTTCAAAAGAACCTTCGTGCCTGAACTTATGAATATTCATAAAGACCTTCACAAATCCATCCTGTAAATTATCTTCGGCTTCTGTTCGATCTCTTGAATACCGTAAACACACTCCAAACATCTTTGGAGCAAACATCCGGTATAGTTTTTCCTGCGCACGCAGTTTACCCGAGGCACATTCTTTGATAATGTCTTTTAAATCTTCCAAATCCAGCTGCAATTGTTCTTTCAAAAGTAAGGATAAATTCTTTCTGTTATCATGCGAAAATCTTCCTTACTTCCCCAGGTGTCTTCATTATTCTTAACCACTCAGAAAAACTGTTTCCTCCGGATGAAAATGAAACAGACACCAAATAGGAGATGAAACACATCATTGAAAGGTTGCGTTAAAAAATAAAAAAAAACAAGCAACCTTTTTTAATTCATATGCATCTTAACGGAGTAGAAAATTAAAAAATAACTGTCATGTTTAGAATATCTGTTTCCATTATCCTATCCCTGCTGTTGTTCACAGGATGTAACTTACCCAATGACCCCATTGATGATACCATTGAGGTAAATGCCAAAACTGCCCGCCTCATCGAAGCGGAAAATGAATTCGGACTGGCCCTGTATAAAAATGTTTATTCACAGGAAACGGAATATGAAAACATTATGGTTTCTCCCCTGAGTGTAAGCCTCGCCCTGGCCATGACTTACAATGGTGCAAGCGGAGAAACCCAAACGGCCATGGAACAGACCCTGATGGTACACGGTCTGACCCCGGAGGAGATAAACACCTCTTACCACCACCTGGTGGAAGCATTAAAATCCCTTGACCCTAAAGTACTCCTGGAAATTGCCAACGCTATCTTTTACCGCGACGACTTTGTTGTGGAAGATGCCTTTATCAATACTAACCAGTACTTTTACGATGCCGAAGTTGCTCCCCTCGATTTTGGAAAAGAGCAGCAAGCTCTGGAAACCATTAACGGATGGGTTGCGGAAAAGACCCATGACAAAATTGAATCGATCGTGGAACGGATTACCCGCGACCAGGTCATGTTCCTGCTCAATGCCATTTGGTTCAAAGGCACCTGGCAAAAAGAATTCAATGAAGAATCAACCGAGTCGCTACCCTTTTACCTGGAAAACGGCACCGCCATCGAGACCGAAACTATGCAGCGGCTCGATACCCTCCCCTACATGAAAAATGATCTGTTCAGCGCCATTCAGCTTTCTTATGGAAAAGGAAACTACAATATGTTTGTTTTCCTGCCCTCCCAGAACCGGGAGCTTGAAGAGATCATTGACCAGCTGGACAGCGAAAACTGGAAAAACTGGATGGAAAGCTTTGAAGAAACCCAACGCGTAGACATCAAACTTCCCCGCTTCAATTACGCTTACGAAATCAAACTCAATGATATTCTTTCGGAAATGGGTATGGGTATTGCTTTCACAGGCGCTGCCGATTTTACGGGCATCAATAAAAGAGGAGGGTTACGCATTGATTACGTAAAACACAAATCATTCATCGAAGTCAATGAAGAAGGCACTGAAGCTGCCGCAGTAACCGTGGTTGCAATAGAACTCACTTCAGTCGGGCCACAAAAAGTTCCGTTTCATGTGAACCGCCCCTTCTTTTATGCGATAACCGAAAAAGATACCGGAGCCATTTTGTTTATGGGGACTGTAAAAAATCCCACAAAAGATTAGCTTTTAAAGATCCAGTTTTTCTTTCACCAATCCGGGAATTTCACCAGGTTCTTTGGCAACCGGAACTCCGGCCTGGTTAAAGGCTTTCACTTTCTCTTCGGCTGTACCCGAGCCACTGGAAATAATGGCACCTGCATGTCCCATACGTTTTCCGGGAGGAGCGGTTTGCCCGGCGATAAATGCAACAACCGGCTTGGCCATTTTCTCCTTGATATAGCGGGCTGCCTGCTCTTCGGCATCTCCTCCGATTTCGCCGATCAATACAACCGCATCGGTTCCCGGGTCTTTTTCATACATTTCGAGCAGATCGATAAAATAGAGTCCCGATACAGCATCACCCCCAATACCTACACATGTTGACTGCCCCAGACCATTTTCCGTGAGCATATTCACCACCTCATAGGTCAGGGTTCCCGAACGGGATATCAGGCCAACATTTCCTCTTTTAAAAATCATTCCGGGTAAAATACCGATCAACGATTTCCCGGGGGTAATCAAGCCCGGACAATTGGCGCCAATCAGTTTGGTGCCGTTTTGTTTCAGGACCGGCGTCACCCGCATCATATCCTGAACCGGTACATGTTCGGTAATGCAAACCACCAGTTCAACACCGCCGTAGCTGGCCTCGAGGATAGCATCCCCGGCAAACGGTGCAGGCACGAAAATAACCGAAGCATTGGCACCAGTTGCTTTTACAGCTTCTTCCACGGTATTAAACACAGGAACTCCTTCCACCTCGGTTCCTCCTTTACCCGGAGAAATCCCGCCCACAATATTGGTCCCGTAAGCCTTCATTTTACTGGCATGGAAGGCACCATCGCGCCCTGTAATTCCCTGAACGATTAACTTTGTATCTTTATTGATTAAAATGCTCATCTTTTTCGATTTTTTGACTTTTTTTATTCCCGGGAAACGCAGCGGGAAAAATTTCCTGCACTATCCCAGTTCAAACCCGGTGTTATTTTTTACTTAACTCAATTGCTTTTTCCGCAGCCTCCCGCATTGTTTCAACGGTGGGCAGCCCATAATCTTGAATAATGGCCCGTCCTTCTTTGGCATTGGTCCCCGACAAACGGATAATCACCGGAATTTCGGTTTTAATCTCTTCCAGTGCAGTAACCAATCCTTTAGCTACGTCATCACAGCGTGTAATCCCTCCGAAAATATTGATCATCACTGATTTCACATTGGTATCACTCAAAAGAATATTCATGGCATCGACCACCTTCTGTGGATTGGAAGAGCCTCCAATGTCGAGGAAATTGGCCGGCTCACCGCCATACAGTTTAATCATATCCATAGTGGCCATGGCTAATCCAGCCCCATTCACCATGCATCCGATGCTCCCGTCAAGTTTAATGTAGGAAAGCCCCTTCTCGTTGGCATCAATCTCCTTTTTCTCTTCTTCAGTAACCTCACGCATATCAAGGATTCCTGGTTGCCGGTAAAGAGCGTTATCGTCGAAATTCATTTTCCCGTCGATGGCCAGGACCTTTTTATCTGGTGTCAGGACTAACGGATTGATTTCAGCCAGGGAGGAATCATTTTCCACATACAAACGGTAAAGTTTAACCAAAATGGCCGCTGCCTGCCTCATCTGTTTCGGATCGTCAAACAATTGCAGAGCAACCTTCCGGGCTTGCCAATCCATCAATCCCATAGTGGGGTCGATGCTCAGCTTAATGATTTTCTCCGGAAACACGCGGGCTACCTCTTCAATTTCCACGCCGCCTTCGGCACTTGCCATCAGGGTGACCGATTTGGTATTCCGGTCGTTGATCAATCCAACGTAAAACTCCTTTTCAATGTCAACCGCATCGGCAACCATCACTTTTTCTACCTTTAACCCTTTAATATCCATGCCAATAATCTTCCGGGCATGTTCCACCGCTTCCACTTTGGTTTTTGCCAGCTTAACACCTCCCGCTTTGCCGCGGCCGCCAACATGAACTTGTGCTTTTACCACCCTGAGCTTATCGTCGTCAGGTACATTTTTCTCCACTTCTTCAACCGAATGGCAGACGACCCCATCCGGAACAGGAATCCCGTACTTCCTGAATAAATTTCGGGCTTGATATTCGTGTATCTTCATTTTTATGAATTAGATGTATTGACGAAAAATTTTGGCCAAAAGTACCAAATATTTAATAATCGAGAACCATGAATATATGCCTTTTTTTATGACTTTAGACATTCAAACTCATTTCAACAGGAATGATTATCTGATCAATAACCATTATTCCAATTCCATTAACCATTCAGCCTCCAAATTGTTGAAAGCTCATTTTTTTCA
>CAYTDH010000306.1:0-6001 GCA_964436325.1 uncultured Tangfeifania sp. | reverse complement strand
TATTGGCTGCTGTGGGTACCAGGTCGGAAGTGTAAACCACCGTTTCCCCGTTTGTATGAATAAAGGGGATCATTTGTCCGGGGGTATGTCCGTTATAAAATTTTATGTCGACTCCGGGAAAGAGTTCTCCTTCATTTTCCACCAGTTTTAAGCGGCCTGAGGAGTAAAGGAAATCCAGCACCTCGCGGTGGTAGGCTGCCTGTTCCCGCGGGTTGGAAGTCAGGGCATGCTCCCATTGAGTTTGGCTGCACCAGTGAGCAGCATTTGGAAACAACAATTTCATTCCGTCTTTTTGGCTTTTCACTGCGCCAGTGGCATGATCCCAGTGGAGGTGGGTGAAGAACACATCTGTGATGCTTTGGGGAGAATAGCCCTTGGCTGTCAGGGAGTTTTCCAGGTGATTGCCGGGAACCACTCCGTTATTTTTGAGGTGTTTCTCCGAATAATGGTTGCCAATTCCGGTTTCAATCAGAATTTTCCGTTCTCCCTGATCAACAAGGAGACAACGGAGGGCAAGAGGGGTGAAATTGTCGCGGGAGGCCGGGTAGATTTTATTCCACAAAACTTTGGGAATGACGCCGAACAATGCGCCTCCGTCGCAGTGAAAGTTTCCGGCAGATATGGGTATGAGTTTCATCATTGCGTTTTTATTTTTTGTTGAAATTTCTGGTCCATTGAATAGTCCAGCACATATTTAACCACTCCGGTATAATCCCGGATGCCTTTTTCGATTTTATTGGTTGTTAAATAAGCATCATTCACTTTTGTTGCTGCCCGGTCTATTTTTTCATTTCTCAGGGCCCGCCAGTGCTGGCTTATTCTTTTCAGGTCGCCGATAACCCGTTTGTCCAGATGGGCGGCTATTTCGCGGACTTTTTCCTGCCCCCTTCCCTGGTAGAGGAAGTACCGGAGCACAGCGAGGTTTGCTGAATAGCGGAGAGCTCTCGATTCGCTTTGAGTGCAGACCAGCCAGGCCAAAAAGTTGGCTTCCGCTTCACTGGTAATTCCCAGTTGGTGAGTTTTTTCATGGGCCAGAACAAAGGGATATTCCATTGGAAGGAGTTTCCCGTTCAGGTGAATTTCATTGAAAAAGGGACCGTAATAACCCGATATTCCTGCCTGAGCAAAGAATCCGCTGAATGTAATGTTTTTAGCCCTTCGTTTTCCTGCCGGATAATCTATTTGCAGCGCAGGGGCGAGCTTTTTAAGGGCATTTTCCACAAGCAGGCCGGTTTGTTCTTTGCCGAAATCTTCCGGTGGGGCCCATGAGTTGTTGGTTTGGGCGACGAGGGTTTCCAGTACGCGATAATAGTCACTGCTGCCGGGTTGGCTTATTTCCAGGTGAAGCCGGGTATTCAGGTCCTGTCTGAAATAATTGAACCCCCAAAGAAAATAAAATCCTGAATAGCCGAGGGCTGCAGTTATCAGAATCCATTTTGCTGCTTTTTTCCAGGTTAATTTTTTAATCAGCAGGAGCGCCAAAAGGGAAAGGACAAAAAGGACGAGCACAAGGTAAAAAAGATCGTCCAGGGAAAATGGAACCAGAGAGCTTATGGTGGAGAGGAATGAAGCGATAGCCGGATAAATGGAACGGGAATACACCTGTTCCGTCCAGTGCGGTTGTTTATGCAGAATTTCGGTCAGGGCAAAAGTCAGTAATGCCAGGAGGGGGAAAAGCAACCATCTGAACCGCTTGTATTTAAAATTCTTTTTGGTCATTGCGTTACCTTGAAAAAACAGTTGTCAAAAAAGGTGCCATCTATTCATGGAGATAATCCTGTTGATTTTAAACGATTCAAAAATAATCAACTTTACCCGGAGGATTTTGTTTAAGTTTGCCCCGGAAAAATTTTTTAATGATAAAACCACAAAAGGATAGCTTATGCGGCGGGTCATTTTTTTTGTTGTTTTGTGCTGGACGCATTTTGGGGCCAGCGGACAGTCGCGCAGTACCCGTGACTGGACGGATTTTGGAAGCAGCCATGTGAATAAATGGATGCAGATTGCTCCTGCTAAGATGGGGCCCAACGCACTGCCTGTTCCCTCCATGGATTATGCCCGGATTGGTAAATCATCAGGGATTGAGGTTGGGGCTCATGCTCATGTTATGAAAGGGGATACCGCCGTAAATTCTTATCTGAGTCTGAACTGGGTGGTTGTTCCGGAGAAAGTGGAAGTCAGGGTATGGGGAAATCCCTCGGAAACCTTTCGCATGAATAATGAGGTGCGCGACGAGCGACAGGTTTATTATGACGATTCCGGTTGGATTACCCATCAGGGGGATATATGGGTGAGTACGCGGATTCAACTGCTCAAAGACCACCGGAGGTTACCGGATTTTATTCTCCAGTATTCCCTGAAGACCACCTCGGGGTCCATGAAACACGGTCGTTATTCCGATGCTGGAGTCCACCATTTTTATGCTGCTACGGGGAAGAGTTTTTATCCTGGAACTTCTTTTCCCGATGAAATCAGGGTAGCTGGCCTGGGAGGTTTTTATGTGTGGCAGACCAATAAAGTGGAGATGGCGCAGGATGAAGGACCACTTCTTGAGGCAGGCATTGAACTCCGCCAAAAAAACCTTTCATTTTTTGGAGAGGCTGGCGGATATTTTGGGGCAGACGCCTATGATTATATTGGGGTTACCGGAGATAATGATCCGTTGGTATACCGGCTCAGATTGTTAAGAACCGGTTCTGTTTTCGAATGGAAGGCAGAATATATGGCTGGGGTTCAGGATTATCATTATCATACCTTTAAGCTGGGTATGGTTTGGCGGTTCAATTCCTATTTGTCTGATGCGATGAAATAGCAAAATATAACAAACAGATGTTAATTTTCAGGTTTGTTAAAAAACGAGGTTTAGGGAGCCATAAGTTTTGTTATTATTGCAACAGGTTTAATAAAAAAGATGGAAAAATGATTAAATTATGGATAGCCGGATTATTGGTATTCGCTTTTTCTTTTTCTGCTGAAAAGAAAGAAAAACAGGCTACACGTATTCATCAAAAGGCATTAACAATTGACACGCATGTTGATACACCCCTTGCTTTGCTCAGGCAGGGGTTTGATATCGGAAAGCGGAATGCCCCTCCGCGAAGCCGGGTCGATCTTGTGCGAATGGAAGAGGGCGGTCTGGATGCAGTCTTTTTTGCTGCTTTTACCGGCCAGCAGGAAAGGACTCCTGAGAATACTGAAGAAGCCTACCGGCGGGCCCATGAAATGATCGATGCCACCTATGAGGTTTGCAATGCTTACAGCGATCGGGCTGAACTTGCGCTGCAGTCGGGTGATGCTGCGCGTATTGAAGCGGCAGGGAAAAGAGCAATATACATCGGTATGGAAAACGGGTTTCCCCTTGGTGAGGATATTCGCCGGGTGAAGGAGTTTTACGATCGCGGAGTGCGCTACATTACCCTTTGCCATTCTTCCAATAATGCTATTTGTGATTCCTCTACCGACCCTGACGGTCCCGAGCATAATGGCCTGAGCCCATTCGGAGAAAAGGTGGTAAAGGAGATGAATAAGCTGGGCCTGATGATAGATGTTTCGCACATTTCCGACAAAGCTTTTTTTGATGTTCTGGAAATGACCAAGACTCCTGTGATTGCCTCCCATTCAAGTGTGCGTGCCATTGCCGGGCATCCGCGCAATATGACCGATGAAATGATTAAAGCGCTGGCCAAAAACGGCGGGGTTATTCAAATCTGTTTTCTCGATGATTATGTGAAAGATCCGGATACCACCACTGTCAGATACCGGAAAATGCAGGAATTGCGTAAGGTGTACAATGAATCGTTTGAAGAGATGAGCGATGAAGAACAAACGGCATTCCATGAAAAATGGCGCGAAACGGCGGAAAAATACCCTAAAAAGCTGCCCACGGTAGCCCATTTGGTGGATCATATCGATCATGTGAATAATCTGGTTGGAATCGACTATGTTGGCATAGGCAGTGATTTTGACGGCGGCGGCGGACTGGCCGATTGCGAGGATGTGAGCCAGTTCCCGGCAGTTACACAGGAAATGATAAACCGGGGGTATACCGAAGAGGAGATACTGAAAGTGTGGGGCGGCAATTTTATGCGGGTGTTCCGGGAAGTGGAGGAGATGGGGGACAAATTGACAAATTGATAAATTGTTAAATGGTTAAATTGAAAAATTGATAAATGGTTAAATTGTTAAATTGACAAATTGTTAAATTGTTAAATTGACAAATTGTTAAATGGTTAAATTGATAAATGGTAAAATTGAAAAATTGTTGAATTGCCTGATAAGTTGACAACCGTATTCATTCTAAATTTACCGCCAGGCCAATCCATTTCCTGTTCATTCGTGAAATTCGTGGCACATTATTCATTTGCCGCCAGGAAAATTCATCATAAAAATCATTCCAATCTGCCTCTCCCGCTCACAGTTTCACAATTTGCCAGTTTCACAATTTCACAATTGACAGTTTCACAATTTCACAATTTGTCAATTTCTTATGTCAAAAATACTTTTCACGGATATAGCTGCGGCCAAAGAAGTCCACGTCGAAACCGAGGGTAATTTCGTAGGTGCCATATTGATAGGGAAAAATTTCATTGTAGGTGAGGTCCATGGCAAATCCGAGGCGCAGGTTATTGTCAAAAATCCATTGGGAGACAAAGCTTAATGCATTTCCGGAGCGGAGCATTAAACCGAGCCATAATTTTTCACGCAATAAAAAATTGGCAGCAATATCGTAATGGGGGGGCATTCCTCTGCTTGCTGCCACCATAATGGTAGGTTTAAACACCATGTAGTTCAGGGTAATAAACCGGAAAATGTAGCCAGCAGCCAGATAAACGGTTTGAATTTCGGCTTCGATGTTGTAGTTGTTGAGGTTGGCTTTATAGTCATTTTTTAATAACCGCGGAATTGAAAGGCTGATGTAGTAATTTTCGTCATAAAGAAATCCGCCCAAGCCAAAATTGGGAAGGAATTTCAGGTCCACATCTTCCCCATAGGCCCGGTCGTATTGGTAATCGGGATACAGTTGGTATTGTGTGAGTGGGTTTTTGTAATTGATAAAGCCGGCTTTCAGACCGAGGCGCAGGCGTGTTTGCGGTGTCAGCGCCACTTCATAAGCATAATCGCCAAAAACGCTCAGTTTGTTCTCCAGGGCAAACCGGTCGCTGGTAATATTTAGACCTAATCCCACATTTTCTTTATTTAAGGGGGTGTGAAAAGAAAAAATCTGTGTCAGCGGCGATCGGTTGATTCCTGCCCATTGTTTCCGGATAAGGGAAGAAAATCCGATTTTTTCCCACATGCCGGCATAGGCAGGATTGATGGGCTGCATGTTGAACATGTATTGGGTATAAATAGACTCTACCTGTCCTGCACTTCTTGAAAAGCTCAAGAATAGCAGCAGGCATGCTAGCATCACCTTTATTGTCCATTTTTTCATGCCCCTGTATCCAAATTCTGTGAGAAAACTACAAATTTAAACCGACATAGGCAATAGAAAAACGAATTATCGGATTTTGGCAGAGCTATTTGGAAATAATTACATTTAACCCGAATAATTCAAGAATTATTCCTGCCTCCGGCAGCGACTAAGATTCAGTTAAACTTTTTCCAAAAGTTTAACTTCATCTAAGTCGGGGTTAACCAGAACTTAATTCATATTATTTAAAATTTATGAATAGTTCAGGTTAAAGACATTGCGAGTCCCTACCCAAAATTTTTGGCCATAATGAGAATAATGACAATGAAATTTTCCTGTCATTGGTAACGAACCGGACCAACAAATACCCTTGTCCCCAATCTCTCCGGAGGAGAGAAAATCCCCCTATTCCGGGGGGAATTTGGGGGGTCTTTAACCGGCGGCCCTGATCTCCGTAGGTTCACCGTAGGAGGACTCGCCCCCCTTCGGTAAACCTTCGGAGGGCGAAGCCCGATTGGATTAAAAAGAATAATTCTGAACAAACCCTTAGGGAGCTCCGCACCCTTCTATGTTGTAATCCAAATTTTG
>CAYTDH010000305.1:0-6009 GCA_964436325.1 uncultured Tangfeifania sp. | reverse complement strand
GTATTCCATCCCTCCCCTGCCCGATTTTTCAGAGGCAGCTTACCATTTTGAAGAAGGAAACCTCGACCGTGCCATTGCCCTTTGGGAAAAATATGCTGATGAAAAAAACGGGAAATTGTCCATCAATGCACGCTACAATCTGGCATTGGCCTACGAGATGAAAGATGATATTGAAACGGCCGGGAGATGGCTGAAAGCAGCCAGCCAAACGGCCCGGACCTACCGCAGCAAAAGCGACTTGCAAATGATCCGGACCTATCAGAAAGCATTGGAGGTCCGGAAAAAAGAGATTAGCCGTCTCAATAACAAAAATTAACTATCCTATTCCTGAAGTTCAACCATTACAATCGATTTGGCTGGCAGATTAATCCGGAGGTTTTCGCCATCCAACTGAACATCAGAAAAGGAGGAAAGGGTGACTTCTTCCTCTTGTCCGAAATCATTGTATGCATTCATTTCTTCACCAGTAATAATCTGGCCCTGCCCCACACGAAGACCTTCCACTCCCCTCAGAACGCATTCAAGAGTTTTACTGCTGTTGGGGTCAATATTGCTTACCGTAAGGTGAATTTTTCCGTCACCAGACCTTGAAGCCGTTGCAGACAAAGCAGGAATGCTTTCTCCTTCATAACGGTACAAATCTGTTTCCAAATGCAAAGGGAGCAGGGTTGCATCGTGATGTACCTTATACATTTTATACACATAAAAAGAGGGTGTTTTAACCATCTCTTCATCTTTGGTCAGAATCATGGCCTGCAACACATTCACCGTTTGGGCAATATTGGCCATTTTCACCCGATGGCAGTATTTGTTGAAGAGGTCAAGGTTAACCGCAGCCACCATAGCATCCCTGAGGGTATTCTGCTGGTAAAGGAATCCGGGATTGGTACCGGGCTCAACATCATGCCAGTTTCCCCACTCATCGACCAGAAGGCCCACCCGGTTGCCGGGGTCGTATTTATCCATAATGGTAATGTGCTTGCGTAGCAATTCATCCATAAAAAGCGTTTTCCGCATGGTGGTAAAATAATCGCTCTCATTGAAATCGGTGGCAGAGCCTTTATTGCCCCAGGTATGACAAACCGTGTAATAGTGAAGGGAAATTCCCTGAAAACTGCGCCCCGGATTCCCGTTTTTCATCAGCGTCTCCATCCAGTTATAGTCAGCTCCGCTGGGGCCGCAGGCAACGCGGTAAAGGCGGTTATCCCCGTAATTCTTCGTGTAAGTGGAATAACGGCGCATCTCATTGGCGTAATATTCAGGAGTCATGCTTCCCCCGCATCCCCAATTCTCATTGCCCAGATTCCAGTACTTCACACCCCAGGGCTCTTCGCGCCCGTTCATTTTTCGTAGATCGGTCATGGGACTCACATTGTCTGAATTGAGGTACTCTACCCATTGAGACATCTCCTGCACAGTTCCGCTGCCCAGATTGCCACAAATAACGGGTTCAGCTCCCAACTGATGGCACAATTCCATAAATTCATGGGTGCCGAAACTGTTATCCTCGGTTACTCCCCCCCAGTGCGTGTTTATCATCGTAGGGCGCATATTACGGGGGCCAATGCCGTCCATCCAATGATACTCATCGGCAAAACAACCTCCCGGCCAGCGAAGGTTGGGAATCCCCATCTCTTTCAGGGCATCCACAACATCGTTTCTGATGCCATTGGTGTTCGGAATATCGGAATCTTCCCCAACCCAATAACCTCCATAAATGCATCGCCCGAGATGTTCGGAAAAATGACCATAAATATGTTTGCTGATTTTTTCCTGACCTAAATCAGCATTCACAACCATACTAGTTTGACCCAGTGAAAAAATTGCAGCAAATAGAAAAACAAGAAGGATTAAGCTTTTTCGTTTCATTTCTATTGGTTTAAGATGATTAAAAGTAACTTTTACTACAAATATAGGATTCTGCAACCTATATTCCAACCATGAAATGAATAAAAAAGCGTTATAAATCCATCAGTTTTTCCAGAATTCTGCGGGGAGCAGTAAAAACGGTGCCATGACGTGTACCTTCCGGAAAATGAATCTGTCCGGAAATATCTTCCCAGTTTTTCAGATCGGCAGAACGAACTGCCCCCATTCGATGCTTCCGGTATTTATCAAAGTAAACAATCCATTTACCATCAATCTTAAGCGCAGTAGGACCTTCAGCCCAGTAATCGCCAGTGATGGGCCGGGAAGGCTGACTGTAATTTCCGGTCAGGTGGTTGCTGGAGGCAACCCGGATGTTTTTCTCCGGCGGATGACGGGTTTCATCTTTTAAAAACAGGATATATTTCCCGTTTTCCCTAACCAGTGTCCCGTCTATCACATTAAAACCCTGGTCATAGAAAAGGGCTGTTTCACTGAATGTTTCAAAATCCCGGGTTGTCACATAATACATCCGGTGATTGTATTTCTCATCGCCCTTTCCTTCTGTTTCAGGGAAACGCCCGGGAATAGTGGTAGACCAGAAAATGATGTAGCTCCGGGAATTTTCATCATAAAAAACTTCAGGAGCCCAGCAATTCAGTGCATCGGGTTCATGCTCCATAACGGGAATGTATTGTTGGTCCGACCAATTAATGAGATCCCTTGAACGGGCATATCCTATTCCCTTTTCGTTCCAGCTAACGGTCCAGACCATATGAAAATAGCCATCCTCCCCCCGGATAATACAGGGATCGCGCATGAGTTTGTCCTCCCCGGCACGGGGTTCTAAAAACGATTCATTATTTTTCAGGGCCTCCCAGCGAAGTCCGTCATAACTGTATGCCAGGTGTAATCCATCTTCCCCGTTTCCCTGAAAAAAGGAGAACAGATACACCTCATCACCTTCCCGGGCAAACCCTGTCATTACCAGGACCACAAAAACGAAAATGCCGGTCAATTTTTTTATCATTATACTTTTTTTACAGATTATCCACCCGCTTGTTTGACTTTATAGCCTTCCTGCTTCAAAATTTCCATGACCTTTGGCCGAAAATCTCCCTGAATCAATATTTCTCCATTTTTCACCGTTCCTCCCACGCCGCATTTGGTTTTCAATAGCTTTCCCAGGTCTTTTAAATCTTCGGAATCTCCCGTAAAGCCTGTTATCAATGTAACGCTTTTACCTTTCCGTTTTTTCCGGTCGAGAAAAACTTTCAAATGTTGTTGAGCAGGGGGAAGGGTTTCTTCCTTTTTTCCATCCTCTTCTTCAAATTGAAAATCGGGATTGGTGGAATAGACCATCCCAAGTCTTTTTTTCCAGTCGTTCGTCATAATCATTACCTCCAGATAATTAACAGGCTTCCGGTCATGTAGGCAATAACCCACCAGAAATAGGCTGCTTTTGAGTATAAGAGCAATTGGCGTGAAATAAACACATCGCTGCCGTGTTTTTTAAAAAACTTCCAATTCCAGATGACATCCAAAAGCATCACCAAAAAAGCCGAATAACCCAGAACTCCGTGCAATGTTACAAAAGAATTCCCGGAACCAAAAATCATGAATGTTACCGCCACGACATCAAGGACAACTCCCGTAGTTAGAAAAAACAACACCCCTTTGGTCACCAATCGAAACCGCTGAAGGGATATACTCCCGATGCCATAAGAAAGCAACGAAAAAGTAATGATAAAGGCTCCGTAAAGTGATACAGAATTCACCACTTCATCTCTTTATTGGTAAGTACCGCATGTTCAGGCCGGGGATTTTCACCGGAAAATACGATCATTTTTTCGTAAGGTTCAATCACAATCCCTTCTTCGCTGATTTCACCGTTATCAGTGCGGATTAATTCCATATTAAGCTCCAAATGCCTTGCAAGAAAAGGGTAAACCGCTTTTCGTTTGGAAAACTCATAACCGTGTTTATCCTGGGCCAAATGGACATTCTGAACCCGGTTCTTCACTCCCATTAGATCATAAATGTATTGAATATGAGGAAACTCCACACGGGGAGTATTCCGGGTCCAGTCATCTCCGTCAGAAACAAGCAACATAGGCCGGGGGGCTGCAAGTGCTGCAATCTCCACGTTGTTGGTCTGGTGCTGATGGCTTTTATGTATGGGCATCCCGCTTTCACAAACACATCCTCCAAAAAAATGGGCCGAAACCTGCACTACCGGAACCGATACTTTAATCCGATCATCCACAGCAACAAGAAGAAAGGTCTGTGTTGCCCCTCCTGAGGCCCCTGTCATGGCTATGCGGTCCGGATCGATATGATCCAATGCCAAAAGAAAATCGAGTGCCCGAATGCTGTTCCACAACTGCTGTTTCAAAGCCAGAGAATCTTTATGCTCCCATCCCCACTCCGCCATTTCACCGTATCCGACCATATCGTACGAGAAAACAGCCGCTCCCATCCGGGCAAGGCTTGCGCAACGGTATTGGGCATCGGCACGAAAACGTCCGTACTCACCGGGTTTTGACCAATGCCCATGAGCACTTAATATGCCGGGCATCTTCCCTCCAGTCTTTTCAGGAAGGTACAAACTACCTGTTACATATACCCCGGGCAAGCTTTCGATGGCTACATTCCTCACCGAATATCCCGGATAAGTTCTTTCCTGCGTAAAAATGGGTTTTAATGGTGTTTTCGGGGGCAAGGGAAACAGACCTGCTCCTTTTAGAATACCCTGCTTAATGATTTCTGACCGGTGGATCCATTCTCTCCTGGTCTGATAACTATTCCTCAATTCAAGCAGTTGATCCGCCCCCTCTTCTTCTGTGTAGTAATGCCCCACACAAAGGTTGCGCTCTGGATTGGCTTGCCCCGAAGTGAGATAAACAAGGAACAAAAAAGCCAGTAGGGTAAATGCATTTTTCATGCTTTTCTCATTTTTAATTTTCAACGGTAAAACGAATAGCCTGTCATAAAAAACGACTTATCCGGGAAGTTCCGGATATGTTCATTGATATAACCATTGGCACTCACAATGGATAACTTTTGAAAGCACCCCAAAAAGCCTGTTTAAAAGAGAAAAAAAACAATCTCCAAAAACACAACGCTCCCAGGGATGTTTAAAATTAATAATTTTAATTTGATTAATTCCTTTGGAGAAAAAAAAATATGGTCTGGAAAACTTTTAGCCTCTTTAATTCATAAACATATGCTAATAAACTGTTGCCGATTAAAAAATCAACTCATTGAAAAAAATAACCATGGGCTCTATCTTCCCAGGTGTCCACCCAAAATTCTTTGGGCTTAATGAGTAAGTGACAGATTATGTATTACTGTCATTGGGAATCATCCAATAAGGCGGTACTATTCCTTTTAAATCTGTGCTTTCAAAGCCGCTTTCAATTCTTCAGCTCCGCAAAGTCCCTCCGACTTCCACCGTGGCATTCCCTTCTTAAATACCATAATTGTAGGTACACTGTTTACTTTAAAACGGGATGCAATAAAAGGATTGTTGTCCACATTTACTTTCACAATGCGGACATGCGCTTTAAACTCCTTCTTTACCTCTTTGAGAATCGGAGGCATTTCCTTGCAGGGACCGCACCAGTCGGTATAAAAATCGACAAGAACGGGCTTTGAGGAATTGATAATCTGTAAAAACCGTGGATTCAATTTTGCTCCTCCGATTTCTTTTTCCGTTTGCGGATAAAATCGTGAATGAAATCACCGACCAGGTAGCCCACTGCGGTTCCCCACAAAGTACTCCAGTACCATACCGAACGGATGGCGCAGGTACCACTGTTACACCCGATAAACCTCCAGTACAGGAAGCCACCAAGTGCCCCAATAAGGGTAAAAATAATCTGAAACCGGTAATCTCGAATGATTTTTTTCATGTATTCCATTTAATCCTATTATCAGGTGTGTTGTTTTTTTTAAACTTTTTTATTCAACAAAATTTCCTGATTTTAGAGAAATTAAAAAAACTGTTCTGTATTTAAATTTACCTTCTTAACAATAACCCTGCGGGAAAGTTTCTGCTGATTCATTGAAAAATATTATCGGAGATAGATTATCTTGATACTCAACTTTAGCCTCTATAATTCATAAACATATGCTAATAAA
>CAYTDH010000304.1:855-6015 GCA_964436325.1 uncultured Tangfeifania sp. | reverse complement strand
GGAGAAATCTCTCCAAATTTCAACAGATTTCTCCTCCTGCGTCGTCGAAATGACAAAATGTGCGATTTCCTAAATGTTTTCATTATGAGCGATTTATGAAAATCTGTCATTGGCAGGACGAAGGAGGAGAAATCTCTTGAATCAACAGATTTCTGCTTCCGCCTTTAGGCCGGCCGGCTGACAAGCTCCGCCGGCGGATCATAACTCGTTTCAACCCAGAAAAACGATCCAGATGGGTATAAGAACCAAAGAAAGAAGTGTTCCAAGAACCACCATGCGGGCGACAAGCGTTGTTTCGAGTTTATACTGGATGGAAAGGGCATAAGGTGTAAGTCCGAGCGGCATGGCTGCATCGAGAATGGTTGCTTTTAGTTGCAGGGGTTGTAGGGAAGATAGTGATAGCAGAATATAAAAAAGGGCCGGCAGCAAGGCCATAGTGACCAGTGACCAGAGGGCAACGCGTGTCCAGTTATGCAAACTGCCAACGTGTTGCATTCCCAGGAAAATTCCAAGCGAGAAAAGCACTACCGCTGTAACGGAATCTGAGAAAAGATGGATGGTTTTTTGCACCACCAGTGGGATTTCCAAATCAAAGGATACAATGGTTAATCCCAAAAAGACGGCAATCAGGAGTGGATTCTGAATTAAACGCATCACCAGTTTCTTCAGGTTAATGGTTGATTGTCCGTAAACTTCAACCAAAATGAGTGAAAGGGTGAGGAGCCAGAATACATATACAGCTGAAATGATGGCTGCCACAGGAAGAATACCGGAGCCAAAAGCATTGTTCAGCACGGGAATTCCAAGGTAAGCCACATTTCCAAAGGGTAAAATGAGGAAAAGGGTTCTTTTCATCCGGGAGGAAAAGTTGAAAAGACGCGCCAGCGGAAAGGCAAGGAGAATACTGCCAACAATGTATGCCGAATTCAATAAAATAAGGTTTACATACGATTTTTCTCCTGTTTCGAGTTGCATGAGGGAAGCAATGATGAGGGCAGGGAAGCCAATCCAGAGGGCATATTTATTGAGGATATCAACCCATAATTCGGATGATCTTTTGGTTTTTGAAAAAATGGTCCCGGCAAAGATTACCAGGAAAAGGGGAAGGACCGTTTTCAGAGCTACAATGACAGGTTCCATTCGCCATAATTAATATGTGGACGTACATCCGTAACCCTCATTCCTGCTTTTCCTGCCGCCTCAATTCCCAGGTCACCGTCTTCGTATACCTGGCAGTTTGCAGGTTCAACCCCCATCAAAAGGGCACATTTTAAGAACGTATCTGGTTCCGGTTTATGCCGGGTTACATCGTTGGCTGAAACTATGGCATCAAAAAAGTGAGTCAGATGAAGGGCCTCTAATTGTACTTCGGCACTTTTTCTGCTGGCCCCTGTTCCAACGGCCATGGGGAGCTTTCCACGATAGTCCTTCACAATTGAAATGACCTCTTCCACCGGTTCGAGCAGGTTTGCAGAGCTCCAGAATGATTCCTGTTTCAACCTGACAATTTCTTCGGGATCGACCGACAACTTATATTGGGAAATGATTCGACGGGCAAATTCAATGGTGGGTCGACCGGTCATTTCATGAACAATTTGTGGATCGAAGGAAAAACCGTATTTTTCACCCACAATATTCCAGGTAGCCACATGCACAGGCAGGGAGTTGGACAGGGTGCCGTCCAGGTCGAATATCAGAGCTCGTGTTTCAGGATGAACATTTAATGCCATACATTTTACTTTTATAGCCTCAAAAGTAATGGTTGTTTATTAAAAAGGGCAACTCCGGATGGCCTTTCAGGAATATTTAAAAATCAGTTAATGACCAGGTTAAGTGGCAAACTGTTTCTTTATTGAAAATCAGATGCTTCGTCATAATCGATTTCAAAAGTTAATCCCTTCAGGCACTGGTTGTATTTTTTGACCAGCTCACGATGGTCGCGGCCTCCCAGGAAAATGTTGGCTAGTTCAAAGCTGTAGCTGTCTTGTCCGTGTAATGTATTCAGATGCATTCCGTTACTTACATGGAGATTGATTTCAAGCCCGGAGATAAAATTTTTCAAGATACTAATTTCACTCAGAGTGGGGGTTTTTTGTACCGTTCCACTTTTGAAGGTGCGCAGCATAAAATTTGCCGCTTTATTAAATTTGCCGTTAAATTCCAGGATGCCCGGTTTTTTCCCCAAAGCAACCGACAGCATAATGTAATGATGGGAAATGCCATGCACTTTTTCAAACAGGTCGGTGTGTGCCTGCGAGATTCGTGGGTTTATTTCCAGAAGGTAAACCGTATCGGCGGTTTGGTTGTAAAAAAATTCAATATTGAAAGGGGAATTTTCAAGCCCAATCTGGGTAATGACTCTTCTTGAAACGTCGGCCATTCTGAATTGTATTTCCTGGGGCAGTGAAGAAGGGTATTCATAGCTGCTGAAGGATGAACGGTCCTCTTCCCTGATGGAATCCACGATACCATAAACGACCACATTCCCCTGATGTACATATCCTTCCACAGTGCACTGGTGACCGGTTACCGGACTTTCGGCAATGCATTTTTCCTCCATGTTTGTGAATTCCTGAGGCATTTCGTATCTTTTCATGATATACTGGAAGGGTTCAGAGATATAGTTGATATGTTTTTTGACCTCCTCCATATACTCATAAAACTGGGCTTCACTGTTGATTTTATAAGCCAAAAACGAACGGAATGATTTGATGGGTTTAATCCAGCAGGGATAAACCATGCCGAGTTCATTAAAAACCCCCACTTTAAAAGGATCGAATGCCTTAAAAACAGGAATGTGTTCGGGTATTACCTTGCTTTGTTCCAGCCGGCTCCAGTATTTGTTTTCACATTTCATGATGCTTTCAAGTGAGGGTCCCGGCAATCCGTACTTCCGGGCGATAATAGGCAGGAGGGTTGTTCCCGGGAAATCATAATAACTGACAATGGCATCGATTTTTCCGTTTTTTTCAATGCGGTCGAAGCATTTTTGAATCAATTTTTCCATTGGATAACTTTCAACCTGCCTGATTTCTGATATCTCCAGGGCAGGCAAAAAATCGCAATCCCGGGCTTCGGGTATCCGGCGGAGTTTATTGAGATTAAACTTATCCAAACCAATGACAAAAATTTGTTTCTTCATAATGCTTCTCATTAAAGGTAATCCCTTTTAATGCGTTCATCCCATGATTTGCTGAATACCCTCACATCCCCCTCAAAGGCATCCAGGCTTGCCCGGATAATAAAATGGGTTTTGGTTGAGGTTAGAATGGTGCGTGTTTTGGTGCGAACAATCCAGTCGTTTCGTCGAAAACTGCGTTTACTTTTCACCTCTCCCCTCAGGGTG
This sequence comes from uncultured Tangfeifania sp., assembly GCA_964436325.1. Classification (GTDB taxonomy): domain Bacteria; phylum Bacteroidota; class Bacteroidia; order Bacteroidales; family Prolixibacteraceae; genus Tangfeifania. The sequence continues at coordinate 2,669 of CAYTDH010000304.1, read as the reverse complement.
TTGTAATTGTATCCCTGGTAAGAATATTTTTCGGTTACGTCTTTTTGAATGGTCCAGTTAATGTCATCGATTTTATATTGGGGGTCATTGTTGATAACATCAAGGGTTGTAGCATTGGTAGCGAGGTTATGAACCACTTCCCATTCTCTTATGGCAGGCACGAAAAGGGTGGTGAGGGCTACTTCTTTCAATTTGGGCATCCGGAGTTTGGGTAAATGGGTATCCGCTTTTTTGGGGTGCCTGACGGGGAGTGTTATGTGGCATTCATCAGGGAAAAGGGTTAGGGTGACAGGCTCCGGAGAGGGCCAGACCAGAGGCCAGTAAGATGTTGATAGTGAGAGCCTTATTTTGTGGTTGGCTCTGAAATGTTGGGCAATGTGATTAAGTTTTAGTTTGATTTTGTATTTTTTCCCAGGGATCAGGTATTCGGGATGCTCATCGCTGTTCCGGTGAGTCAGGTTCAAAATTCCATAGGTTGTCCGTGTGGCCCGTCCGTTAGGAGCAACATCCGAAATACGGGCTGCTATCATAGCTATGGATTTATCGCTCTTGAGGGAAAGGGATAATTCCGGAGGACCAAAAATATCGATTCCTTTTTTCAGGGGAAGGGTGTCGAAAAGCAAAGCTCCGCCATCTTCTTCGCGCTGGTCGCTGGGAAGATCGGTAGAGGCAGCATAGGAGCACCATTTCCCTGCAAACAATCCTACGCTTAAAGGGCTTTGAATTTTCAGAGCGGCTTTGTAAGGGGGAAGGTTATTTTCAAAATCAATTTCCCGGTTTTTCAGTTTAAAATGTTTTTCCACTACATTATCAGACGGATACTTTTCTTCTGCCACCCAAGTGCCGGGTCGTTTTTGAGAAACCGGTGAGACTGTGTCCTGCATCCATGTTCGGAGCACGGGTTCATCATCCACGCCGTTTTTTTCATCTTTGAGCCAGCGATTCCACCATCGCAGCGCTTCTCCAAGGAAGTCGATAGTAGTACCAGGCCCTCCCAGATGGGGATATTTGTGGCCCCAGGGACCGATAAGCCCTTTGCGGGGAACTTTTAAATTCTCCATAAGCCGGAAAACGGCGTTGGAATATCCATCTGCCCATCCGCTAATGGCAAAAACGGGGCATTTGATTTTATCGTAGCTGAACATTACCGAGGCGTGTTTCCAGTAATCATCGAACCGTTGATGTTCCAGCCATTTTTTTAACCACAGTCCGCTTCCTTCAAGCCTTTCGAGCCAAATATCCTTCCATTTTGCTCCCACAATTTCGGGATCCGGCGGACACGAATTGTATGCAAACATGGTGGATGCCCACGAAAGATTATCCGTTAACAGCCCCCCTCCCATGTAATGAACATCGTCGGAATAACGATTGTCGGTTGAAGCGACGGTGATGACAGCTTTCAGTTCCGGGGGAGTTAATGCTGCTATTTGCAATCCGTTGAACCCTCCCCAGGAAATCCCCATCATACCAATTTTTCCGTTACACCAGCTCTGTGTGGCAATCCAGCGGAGGATTTCCAGTCCGTCATCGAGCTCCTGCTGCAGGTATTCATCCCTTAAAATTCCTTCGGAGTCGCCGCTGCCCCGCAGGTCAACCCGCACTCCTGCGTATCCTTTTCTGGCAAAAAAATCATAGGTCTGGGCATCCCGCACGGCTTTGAAATCCCTTTTCCGGTAAGGAATGTATTCTAGTATGGCAGGAACGGGCTCTTCTTCTGCCTTGTCGGGTATCCAGAGTTTGGCTGAAAGCCGGTTCCCGTCGGAAACCGGAATCCATGTATTTTCAATAATTTGATACATCGTGGCTGTTGTTTT
>CAYTDH010000304.1:581-845 GCA_964436325.1 uncultured Tangfeifania sp. | reverse complement strand
AAATATTGATTATCGGCAATCATCATGCTTGCAGGCTGCAATGACTATCCAATGGAATGCAACTAATTGAATTATTGAATGGCATCGAAAACTTGAGAAAATGATTGAACTGGGGAACTTAAGTTTTTTCGTATATTTAAGGGCACTATGATTTTCGGTTAAATTTAAATGTGATTTTGGATAAATTTATTGTTGTTTTACACTACATTGTCCACTGAAAAAGATGTTGATTGTATGAATAATAAACTTAAAGCAACACTTCTC
>CAYTDH010000304.1:0-571 GCA_964436325.1 uncultured Tangfeifania sp. | reverse complement strand
AAATGGGTAGTTTCTGACTGTATTTTAACCCCTGGCCCGGAAGGGGCTTTCGATGAAGTTGCCGTTAAAGATCCCTCTATCGTGTTTTCTAACGGAATGTGGCATCTATTTTATACTGCCGCAAGTGAAATGGAATATACCACTGGGTACGTTTCGGCCAAAAGTCTGGATGAACTTCAGGATGCGAAAAGGCATGAACTCAGGATGATCCGGGGGAAAAGCCGTTATGGTTGTGCGCCCCAGGTTTTTTATTTTGAGCCGCAGAGGCAATGGTATCTGTTATTCCAGAGCAGGGATGCGAATTATCAACCTGCCTTTTCCACCACACGGAATATTGCTGACCCTTCCTCATGGAGCACTCCCGTTCCTCTCATTGAAAAGGATACAGATGAGAAGTGGATTGATTTCTGGGTTATATGCAATAAAGAAAGGGCATTTCTTTTTTATACCCAGTCGCATGATAGTATTATGATGCGCTCAACGTCCCTGGAGGCTTTCCCCGGTGGATGGGGGGCATCCCGAAAAGTTTTCGGGGGAGTTCATGAGGCGGTTCATATTTACAAAGTAAAAG
>CAYTDH010000303.1:3952-6080 GCA_964436325.1 uncultured Tangfeifania sp. | reverse complement strand
ACTGCGATTGATTGAAAGTGCGAACCCTGCCTGGGAGGATGCCGCTGCAAAAAATTAATTTTTTGGTTAGCGGTCAATAAATCGTGTTACTGGTTCACGGAGAAAATGAGCGCAAATTTTGTTGACATTTGAAAATTTTGATCAATTTCAGGAAAAATTGCCTGTATACCCAGTACAGAATCAAAAGATAGCGCCTATTTTCCCTTTTCGCTGCCTTTTTCCTGATTTTGGAGGCACTACTCCCTTGGGAGGCAAGCCAGTTAAAAACTCTTATGATATTCAAGGCCGTTGCCGCCATGGTGATCTTGAACTTTGATTTAGATGCGCCACGACATCTGAGCCGATCAAGACCAAGATTGACTTTCAGCTGGGAGAAGCTGGCCTCTCCCCCGGCTCGTTGCTTGAAGAGATTGATGGTCTCCTGGTCTTCCTGGAAGGCAAGGCGTCTGGCTTCAAGGCGGGGTTTGCTCCAGTTCCACTCCACCCTGGCCTTGCGTTTGGTGATCTTTATCGGACAGTCCTCGGAGTAGGGGCAGGCCCGGCACTGCTCAGGATCATAATATGAGGTTGTTTTTTGGGCGTTTTCATTGACTCGGTTCTCAATGCAAGACTGACCCGCTGGACAGGAATTGAGGGATTTACCGTCCTCACCAAGGTCAAAGTCGATGATCCCAAAACCATCAGGCGGCTTGCCGGTGGGAGGAGCGACCAGATCAACGCCTTTTTCTTTCAGAGATTGGTGATTGGCGTCACTTTCAAAACCATTGTCCGTTAGCTCGGTCTCGGGTTTCAGACCCCGTTGTTCCCGAGCATCGATTGAGGGTTCCAGGATATCATGGTCAGAGACATTGGCTTGGTCCATCCGTACATCTGTGATGATCTTGGGGCTTGGTGTTTGTGTATCAGGTGCACAAGTTTCTGAAACCGTAACTTTGTAGCCGACGTCCTTTTTATGACCATTGAACTGGGCGTCCGGATCATGAGGATTGACCATGGCAGAGCCCTTGCACTCTTGCTTGAGGCCAACCTGGATCTGGTCTTCATCAACCGTGACCCGCTCCTCGATGAGGCGCAGGACCAACTGAAAGGATTCTAACTTCGAGACCTTGGGGTGATCAGCAAAGATCTCTTTCAAGGTCAAAGCATCCTGAGCAGCTTGTTGGAGGTATTCCTTGGCCTTGCTGGGCGTAAAATCCGTGAACCAGGTGTTTTTTTCACCTTCTTGGATATAGCGCTGGATATTTTCGGGGATTTTTTTGAAAAGCAGAGGGAAGTTCTTCTTGATCTCTTTTAAGGCCTTGACCAATGTGGTTTTGAAAAGCTCCCACTCGGACATTTTTTTGAGGTTCAGCCGAACCAGTGATGAATCGGTCCTTTGCAGTGAGTTTTCAAACTCAATTTCATCGAATATTTTCTCAAGGACCCGTTCAAAAATCTGCTGTTCTGTTCCGAGCAATATTGCCTTGTAGTAATAAAAGGCCCTCGGGGAAAGGTAGGAGTCGCTTTCTTTTATATCAAGAGCATATTGCGTTTTTTGATCAAACATGAAGGCTTCTTGGGCCTCTTTGTCGGTCATCTCAAACAGTGCCTGGAGAATGAAAAGGCCAAGAATAGATTGGATATCTTTTGTTTTACGTCCAAATTCAGAATTAAAATGATTTTTATAAAGTTTTACAGGCAAATATGGCAAGAACTTCGTACGAAAAATATGATATATTGTCTTCTCCAGATACTTATGCTTTTTCTCATTCAGCCTTGTAAGGTTAACCGGCAGTTGGTATTGCATTCTATTTTTCACGTAAAACATTGCTTTACCTCCAATTTGCTTAGAGGCTGCATAGCAAATTTTCCAATAAATGTCAATTGTATATTGATTATGAATTCAAATTAAGAGTGTTACTGGATGGACTTTTTGCAGTCCCATCTGATTAGCAAAATTGTAGACGAGCACGTTACATGCTCTAAGCAGAATCTCGTCTTTGGTGAAATTAGACATACATGGACCTATTTATAACGAACCAAAATTTATGTTTAGCGTGGGACTCAGGCACGCCGCGATAACCCCCTGAGCAACTCTTGGTAAACAGTCTTTGAATCTACAACGCATTGCAGCGTCGATTGAATCCTA
>CAYTDH010000303.1:0-3942 GCA_964436325.1 uncultured Tangfeifania sp. | reverse complement strand
CCAAGGCGTTTACGGATCGCCGAATCGGCTAATTTTGCTATAAAAGCAACAGAAGCCGAAACAAATCTCTGTTCCTTGACGTTCCTCATGACTTCATCCCACACATGTAGGTTCCGAATCTTGTATAGAAACTCATGCCCACTCCATGTTAGGCCAAATAGAGGACATAGATGAGACGATCACTTGAGCTTGGACCGGCTCACATCGCAGATAGCCTGCGTCGTAGAGCAAGAAGGAATGATACTTTATGAACGGCTTGTCGTACTGAGCAATTTCCATGGCTTCCACGTGCTCGGGCCCAGGCTTTTCGTCGAAATACAAGAGCAGCTTGCGAACAAGTTGCAAATCACTGTTCATTTGCCAATCTTTCCGGTATAGTGGGGCACTACGCCTGAATATCGAATAGTTTGCTGAAGTCTACTTCAGCATCACTACGCTTCCCGCCACTTCGAATAACGCCTTTGATACTCCATCCAGGCTTCAGAGTGCCCTTCACGTTCTGTAGGGCCGGGTTTTTGGCAACGCCAGCCTGAATCAAGAAATTCTCTATTTCAACGATATGCTTTTCGTTTATTGGCCCCGTTTTCTTTGGATGAACGACGAAATACATCAATGGGGTCCCCTTTCCGTAGTCGCTGAAGCCATTGTGATATTTATGCCGGTTCGAAGGATTAAAAGTCTCTTGCCGGAACGTCTTTGTTGCCTTCCCAATGTAAATTGGTGTCAAAGCACGATTACGAATTGCGAAAACGTAGCAGCCGCACTCCTCGGCAAGGTAATTTGCGTCTGAGTCCTCAACCCAGAACTCATCGAATACCAGTGTTCTACCACCCTTTCGCTTTTCAAACGTAATTTTGAATGGGCCGTGAATTTCAAACGATGCCATCTTTTCTTCTCCAAAGATTACACCAACAAGTGATCGATATGTTACCGTGTATCACGTTCTTTGTCATGTTCAAGTAAGCCGCTCCGCGGCAGAGTAGCCTCTCCCCCATTCCCGTCCTAATTCTCTTCATCCCGACAAGTTGCAAGTTCTTACACTTTCATCATATCTCTCTTGAATTCACATAATTTTTTTCAAAAGGAGAGAGCTATGATGACGGATTATTATCAGAAATCCATGAAAGCCCTACAACTTGCCGGGATGAGTGAAAGTACCCAGGAATGCTACACCAGGTCAATTCGAAATCTCGTCGATTTTTACAACAAACCCCCTGACCGTATTTCCGAGCAGGAATTGGAAGACTACTTCCTGCACAAAAGGAATGTTGACCAGTGGGCACCGGGGACTTTGCGCATTGCCTACAGTGGCGTGAAGTTCTTCTTCATCAATGTCCTCAGACAGAATTGGCATATCTTTTCCTACCTCGGGGCCAAAAGACCAAATTCACTGCCTTGTGTCCTGAGCCGAGAAGAAATCAACCGGATCTTCGCCAAACTCAAGACCTTTCACAACTACACCTACCTCTCCACAGTCTACTCCTGCGGTCTCAGACTCCAAGAAGCCCTGTATCTGCAAATATCCGATATCGACAAACACCGGATGATGATCCACGTACACCGGGGCAAAGGCTGCAAGGACCGCTTGGTCCCCCTGCCTGAATCCACTTTGCTTCTTCTCAGACGGTATTGGAAAACACACCGCAATCCCACACTCATTTTTCCGGCCCTGAGAAGAAAGCGCAACCGCGGCCCTGTTTCCAAGACACCCATGTCCATCGGCAGTGTTCAAGGGGCCTTCCGGATGGCAAAGCTTGCAGCCGGCATCACGAAACGTCGTGTCTCTATCCATACCCTGAGACACTCCTATGCCACGCATTTGTTGGAAGCCGGGGTCAACATTCGGACTATCCAGCGCTACCTGGGGCATTCCCAGTTGATGACCACCATGGTCTATCTCCATCTCTCCCAGAAAGGACAGGAGGACGCCTATCAGCGGATCAACGATCTGATGAAAGGTTTCTGACCATGGGCAAACTCAAGGGGATCTTCGAAGATTTTGGCCCAGAGTATATCCAGACCTATCCAAACCTCCCGAAGAGCCACCAAAAGGTCATCCAGACCATTATGGACTGCCGTTCGGGGAATTTAGGAAAAACAATCTATCAATGCCAGGGCTGCGGACAGTTCCATGTCGTCAATCAGTCCTGCGGCAATCGGCATTGTCCGATGTGTCAGTACCAGAAATCACAGAACTGGCTGCACAAACAGCTGGAACGACTGCTTCCCGGACCTCACTTTATGATCACCTTCACCGTCCCGGAAGAACTCCGGCCTTTTCTGAGAAGCCATCAAAGCATAGGCTACAGCGCCTTGTTCACAGCCTCTTCCGAGGCTCTCAAGCGCCTGGCCCGTGATGAGAAATTCATCGGTACGGATCTGCCTGGATGCACCGGCATCCTGCACACTTGGGGCAGGAAGCTCAACTATCACCCGCATATCCACTATGTTGTCCCAGGTGGCGGGCTCTCAAAGGATCGAACGACCTGGAAGCCTTCGCATCCTGAATTCTTCCTTCCGGTCAAGGCCCTATCACCCATCTATCGGGCTTTGTTCAAAGAGCAGATGGCCAAGGCCGGGCTCTTGGAGTCAATCGATCCAATCGTCTGGAGTATTGACTGGAACGTCAACTCGAAGGCAGTGGGAGACGGCAGGGCTTGCCTCACCTACCTTGCCTCCTATGTCTTCAAGGTGGCTATTGGAGAGAGCAGAATCGTCAGTGTCGAGAACCGGATCGTGACCTTCACCTACAAAAAACCCGGCAGCAAACGGATACGGAGCATGTCCCTGGACGTGCTGGAGTTCATGCGCAGGTTTCTTCAGCACGTCCTGCCTTCGGGCTTTCCCAAGGTCCGGCATTACGGCTTCATGCATCCCTGCTGCAAGATCCCGATCCAGGATATTCGCACATTGGTGCAGCAGCAAAGCCATGCAGAGGGGCAAAAAACTGAAGACTTCAAAGAGCTTAAACCTGGACAGCTTTACTGCCCTGATTGTGGTGGTCTGTTGATTGTGGTGACGACGATGATTCCATCTCAGTCCGAATTGTGCGATTCGGGCTGAGGGCTTCATCTCTGGCCAAACGTGAGTTTTTAACTGCCCTCAAAATGAATGAGAGACGCAGAAGGCAGTGGTGCGTCCAATAAACGGAAACTGAAGGCAGAATAATGTCCAAAGGAAATTCATAGCTGTCCAAACGAAGCCAAGTTTACTGAAAATGATCTTTCTACTCAGCTCATTTCGTCTTCTCTGAGAAACTCCCTGCCTTTTTGAAACATCCTTTTCGAAGCTTTTCCCTTACTCCTTGCTGACCCTCGGGCTTCTTGAACAATGGATTCAGTCGACCTCAGAAGGTCGACTGAATCCTAATTGGTTATGCCAACTTATTCATAATGGGACCACATACGAATAACTTTGACCACTTTTTCATCATCTATAATTTGATACACTAAACGATGTTGTATATTTATGCGACGCGAATAGGCTCCCGTTAAGTCGCCGATAAGCTTTTCATAGGGAGGAGGTGACTGATAGGGATTTTTACGCAAAATTTCCAGCAACGTCTCGGCCTTTGACCGCAAATTCGCAGCTGATAATTTTTTTGCGTCTTTTTGAGCCTGTTTGGTAAAAACGACTCGCCACATTACCACTCAATATTCTCAGAGCATTCTTCAATCGGAATGGCCAAGCCTTTACGAATTGATTCGCGCATCCCTGGGACATTTAGCAGGTACAGAGTTTCTTGGATGGAACGCCAATCATCCTCCGAAACTAGGACGGCGCTGCCGCGTTTACCCGTTATGACAATTGGCTCGTGGGATGACTTTGCCTCATCAATTAGACGATAAAGTTTCGATCTTGCTTCAGTTGCCGTTAATGTGGGCATATCTGACCTCGATAAATGATGTTTTATTTTTTAAACATACGGTACGACATAACGTA
>CAYTDH010000302.1:0-6118 GCA_964436325.1 uncultured Tangfeifania sp. | reverse complement strand
CGAGCTCCAGTGGTACTCCAATGTTCCCCGATGGTCACAGTGGAGCTTCACATAGTTCTCCAAACGCATGATCTTCTGGGACAAGGGAGTGACGTATTCCAGCAGGGTCTCTCTGATTTTAAGTAACTCCTTACTCCGCATCTCAAACCTCCTTTTTCTTCCCGCTCAGCCGCTCGTCATGTGCCTGTACGGCCTTTTCCCCGCCCTCGGGTACTTTGTACCCGTATCGCTTCAAGTACCCCACCAGGGCGTGTTTTGCAAGGTTAGACAAGGACCGATTTTGATCCCGAGCGCAGGCTCGAACAACCTCCAGCAACCCATCGTCTAGGGCCCCGATTCTAATACACCCCATGGTGAAACCCCGGTCGGTCAACCAGCTCCATGTGAGCGACGCACCGCGTTTCCGGTGGGTCGAGCATCTCGATCTCCACGCGGCGGTACAACCGCAACCCTGCCCGGCCACGCTTCGAATCAAACCAGTCGCATGCCAGGCAAAAATGGTGCCCGTAGCCGTCGGTTTGGAGCCGGGCTCCGCACTCCGGGCAATGTTCCAGCCCGGCGTACCACCGGTGGCCGTCCTGGCCTTTCGGTGGGAGTTGGTGGTTGGGTTCATGCTGTGAACTACTCATATTCTCCTCCTCCTGCCAACGTCATCCGCAACATCGAGTAAAACGCCCAGGCGTCGGTCTCAGCCTCGAAGTACCGATACACCGGCCCGGAGCCCTCCAGGGCGAAGACCACGCTCCACATCACGCCCATCTCCTCCGGCACCCCGAGGTAGAGGAGTCCAGCATCGTTCGACCACACGCCGTACTCGGTACGGGTCCAAGGCTGGCCGCCCCGGGGGTCTTCCCCGGCTCTCTCCTCCCCACGCATCGCGATGCAGAAGCTCCCGACGGCGACGAGGAGAACCACATAGCCGATAAACCAGAAACGTTTTTCCTCCAGGAAATCTCGTAACTTCATTCATACCTCCTATTGTATCACGGGATGCAGGACCCCACAACTAAAAAACCCGTTCGGTGTTGTCCTCCCCCTCTCCCCCCCATCCTTGCCTTCCCGGAAAAACCCTGGGGCCGGGCCCGAGCGGGAAGGTCCCGAGGGGCAGAGCGCAACGCGTGCAGCACACGCAACGCACCCCACTCCCCCGGAGGCCGAGGATGATAAGGCCACGGCTCTTGTCACCCGGACCCGTTGGACCCCAAGGTTGAGCGGAGGGAGATTGGAGGGCAAGGTTGGAGTCTAACCTCCAACCTTGCTCCTTGTCGTCCAACCTCCGGCGCGGCTTTCACGCGCACTGTCCCTTGCCCCTAGGCGTAGCTGGTTGTTGTTGGAACCTTGAACTCCAGCTTGCCGTTCTCATTGCGGAACGCACAGCCCAGGCAGCATCCGTCGCACTCCCCGGACCCACCGGTGATGTGGATGAAAAACTCGTCCCGGTCGAACTCGGGGTTGTAGTGAGCCTGGACCCTCACCCCCGACTGCCAGCCGTTGTTGAAGGTCTCGGTCGGGTTGTTCGGGGTCCCTAAGCGGGTCGCCTCGGTCTTCGCCTTGCCGGATACTCCGGCGTAGAAATGTGCCATGATGGCCTCCTTGTTGGTTCTCCCCTACCCTCCTGGGTACGGGGTCGGATGGTCGGGCTGGAGGTAATAATCCAACCCGACCGCTATTCGTTCTATTCCTGTCGCGCCGTCGTACTGCCAGGGGAAGTAGTAGAACCCTGCGTCTCGGGCAACGAACCTCGGGCACCTCGGGGCGCCGAAGCCGTTGTCGTACTCCTGGTCCAGCATGGGGTGTGTCCCGGAGACCATCTCCCCCGGGGCCAATTCCCCCGCTTCGGCCCAGCCGGGGTAGTGGGGCCCCGGCACCGAGTCCTTGAAGTCCTGCAAGATCAACACTCCCGTCGACCAGTCGTACCCGGCCAGGTCGAGTTGTTCGCGAAGCGTCGTTTTCATACTTGTCCTCCTTCAAACTGCAACAACAACTGCCTCTCCGGGTCACGGACGCGGCGCTGTTCCAGGACCCAGGTGAGACTATCCTGGGCCTCGGCGAGGACGTAGTCCCAGCCGTAGAACCCCCAACAACTATCGCACTCCCCGCCCTGGGAGTCCAGGACGCGGTACCCGTATACCTCGCCGGTGAGGTAGGCGTCGTACTCCTCCACTTCCGCCCGAAGCCAAGCTTCAACCTGGCGGATGCGTTTTGTCGTCAACCTCTGCCAGCCGTAGACCTTCCGGAGCTTGCTCTTGCTGACCGCTATCACTCCGACCTGCCCCGAGTCCCAGGGGCACGAAAACGGGCCGGTTGATATTGAAATGCCGCCGTGGTCGTACACGTACAACGGCAACCAGATGTAGCGAGAGTCCACCTCGTCCCACGGGTTCTCCTCGGGGAGTTCGTCTTCGTAGCAATCCAGGAGCTTGGCCAAGAGGTCGTCTTGTCCTCCAACCTGGACATTCCCGAGGTTGTAGCGCCAATGGGCACAGTACATCGTGCCGAGGGACTCACCCCACTCCCGGGGGTCCTGCGGGTCCACGTCGTGGTAGATTTCCACACGGAAGCCCGCATCTTCGAGGGTTTCGACGGGTTCTTCGTTCCAGCTCATACCAACACCCCCGCTTCACGGAGCAGGCGGTTGCAGATGCTCGGGCAACTATCCCACTCGTATCGAGCCCCGCGTCGCACCCCGTAGGACGAGTGTCCCGAGTCTCTCCTGACGACGAGAACGCTTTCGCCTTCCTCGTCCACGAACACCGTATACCCCCGCAGGTCGCAGCGGGTTCCCTTGGTCTTCGTTGTCATACCTGTCCTCCTTCGACAACCTCGTGCCGGACGTCGATGAGCCCGGCGTCTCTCAGGGTCTGATACACAAGCTCCTCGAGGTAGTTTTCCACTCCAGCGGCCTCCTGGTCGTATTCCTCCTGGTCCATGGAGTCGTTGAACACCTCAACGTCCACGTCCCGGTCGCCGGGGCGATGTAGAATTTGTTCCTGTCCCTCCATAGGGCCCCGCAGGGGAACCTTCACCAGTCGTTCGTGCTCGTAATACCGCACCCGGACATCCATCCAGCCGCCGTAGTAGCCGTGGGAGTCCATAAAGTGCCAGCCGCCGCGGAACCAGGCGGTATTTGCCGTGCGAGCGTCCTCGTCCTCGACCCAATGCATGTCCAACCCGGACCCGTGCGGCAGGGCCGCGAGGACCATGTCTCTTGTTTCGTTAATCATACCTTCCTCCTGTAAAGCTCCCGATACCTCGGGAGGTAATTCGGCTCTCGTTCGGTTATCTCATAGTTGCTCACAAGAGCCCCCATGAGCCGAACGGCGAGGTCATACGTGGGTTCTCCGTGTCCTTCCGTGAGGACAACGGAGAGCATCGCGTGGAGGTTTTTTCTGCATTCGCTATCCTGCATACCTTCCTCCTTGAGCAGACTTGGGACTGCTCGTGTGGTTTACCAAGGGGGCAGGCAGGCACTACACCTCGTCCCCCTTGTCCCTCACCTTGTTATTGAACCTCCAGCGTCCATCCCGGCGATGAAACCAGCCAGGGCGCGGGGAGTAACGTACCCACCCAGGGCGCGGATTCCACCGCTTTCGTTGACAACCTGGACGACCCTGTACCCGCCGTACGCGGCGTCGATATACAAAGCGCCCTTGTCGTGGCCGTAGGGGACGTCGTGGGCCAGGCAGTAATTGCGAAGCATTTCTTTCAAGCGTTCGTAAGATAGTCTCATATTGTGTCCTCCGATTTGGGGATTAGGCGCATGGAGGGCGCGGGAGATGTTATGTTGGCGTCCTGGAGGGCCTGGAAGATACAATCGTCGATGTATTCGCAGGTCATAGCGCGGTCGAAGGCGTCTTCGTCTATGGGGGATGAAGAGTAGGAGATCTCGGCGCGGATATCGCCGGGCATGGACAGGACCAGGAAGCGGCCGGTAAGGGGACCGTGTAAGGGCTGGACTTCCCAGGTGCGTTGCTCGAAGAGGTGGACGTCGATATCGACCCAATAGGTGTAGTAGCCGTTTTCGTTCATGACGTGGAAGGCGCCGATGTAGTGGTTGCCGGGAGCGGCCTTCCAGGGGCGGTCGAAACCGGAGCCGGAAGGCAGGGCGTCGATGATTGCGTCGCGGTTGGACAGTTTCGCAAGGTTTTGTTCCATTTTGTCGGTAATCATGCTTCAACCTCCGGGTCGCCATAGGAGGCCTCGATCAACCTACCGCAGTCGTCACACTGCATCGCGGGGCCTTCGTCGTAGAGGTCGCAGGTGACCGGTTCACCGTTCAGCACATGCCTACGCTTAGCGCAAGCGGCGCAGAGAACATCCCCATGGTCGTCCGACCAGAGCATCGTGTACCCTCCCGGCCACGCGAAGTTCGTGAACACCTCCCGGTAGACGGTTGCTACTTCCTCATACGACGGGTCCGTGCCGTAGCGGGTGAAGACCAATTCGCGCATTGTCTCGTACCGGGGGTCACTCTCGGTACCCCAGATGGTTATTCTGCTTATTCGCATTTTCTACCTCCTTGCCAGATAATCTGCCTACTCTCGTCTAAGCGCCCCACACGGGCCCCGCGTGCCTGCCACCAGTCCACGAACACCTGCCGCCCGATCGTGGAGAGCGGGGTCGGTTCGTTTCCTACTACCACGGCCATGCGCTCCAGGGTCACGACCGTGTGGAACGTGGGGTCCACGTCGTCGAGGAGGCGGGCGAGGGGGGCGTCAAGGTCCGGGCCCTCGAGGATTGTGTCGTCCTCCACATCCACATCCAACATCGGGGCCTCGAAGGCGAGGGCGGGGTTGTGGGTGACGGGGTCCCGAACGTCCAGCACGAACACATCTGAGAAATCCAACCCCGCGTACACCTCGCCCAACCCCGACCAGTTCCCGGGGGACTTGTAGTCCCCGATGGTGCAGTGCTTATACGACACACCCTCGGGGGTCCCGGTCGCCGTATAGTAGAGGGTAGAGACCCCCAACCCGAAGTGGAGCAGTCGTGCTCGTCCGACCTTCTTCATCCTTGTACCTCCTGGGCGATTCTTATGATCCTCGCCGCGCGGCGAAAGGCCGCGATGCGGTCGAGCTCGCGGGGTGAAAGCTCCACCCTCTCGGCGAGCCTCTCTTCTAACCCTCGCCATTCGACCAAGTGGGAGGGCACGAGGCCCTCCACGCCCAACCTTAAACCCCGGGACAACCAATATCCGACCCCAAGGGCCAAGTCCACACGCGCCTGGCGGGGCTTCACAGCACCACCCCCAGGGCCTCACAGGTGAGGCTCTCGCTCCTGCCCCTTGGGGCACACTCGGTACCCCAGATGGTGTCGGCCTTGGGGACGACCTGGCCCTCGTGGGCACGGATCTGGAGCCAGTCCTCAAACCCGGGGACCGAGTGGGTGGCCTCACGGGTGACCCCGAAGAGCTCAACGAACATGCCCTTGGCGGCCCGCAGGTAGCCGGGCCCGAGCCTCGTGTCCATGGTGAAGGGGAGAAGGTCCCCCTCGGGGGTCTCGAGGATACCGTCCTCAATATGCCAATCGGCGCCGACCAAAACCTCGTCAATCCGAACTTTCCAACCCATATCAAACCTCCCTACGGCGGGGTTTCAAACCCGCCAAAAAAAAAACTTAAAAACCTGGTCAACATTAAAGCAAGAAACATGCCAAGTTTTGAGAAAAAACTTATTCACAAGTTTTCCACAAGCAAAATCGGACCTGGGTGGGGGCCGCTGAGAGGACTACCGACGCGTTGGGATCGGATACGAATTGGAAAGCTCAGGGGGAGCTTGTGGGGACGCCGAGGGGGGGAGATTTTTTAACAAGTTTTCCACAAGTTGTGCACAAGTGGAGATTTTAGAGTTTGTATGAAAAAAGAGACAGATAGTTTCATAAAAAACTACAATGCTTTTTCTATATTCAAAAAATGAGATATTGCGGGTGAAGAACGTGAGCGCCGGGGATCGGGGGGAGGTATCTCTTCTTCCTCCTCCTTCTCCCTTCTTCGCTTGTAACGTGGCTTCCGGGTTATAAACATTATACATATGTATTCCGCTTGTCTACACGCGTAAGTCCTTACAGGGTAACTCCTTATCTCTTATTATTATAATTATATTATATTATTATTATTATT
>CAYTDH010000301.1:0-6124 GCA_964436325.1 uncultured Tangfeifania sp. | reverse complement strand
AAAATAACTTCAGTCTGCTTTTCTTAAGAGCAATCTGCATCATTTTATCCCAGCAGAAGCAAACTGACAGCCATAACCACCATGCCGCCGATTAAGCCGTAGATGCCCCAGTGGTGTTCTCCGTATTCCTCAGCCGAGGGGAGCAGTTCGTCAAGGGAAATAAAAACCATGATGCCTGCAACGGCAGCCATCGTGGAAGCAAAAATAACGGGAGAATTCCCCGTTGTTAAAAAAGGCATAAGTACCAGATAAGCCAGTAAGGCCCCCACCGGCTCGGCCAGTCCGGAAAGAAAGGAATACAAAAAGGCTTTTTTTCGATTTCCTGTGGCGTAGAAAATAGGGACAGAAACAGCAATGCCTTCAGGAATATTGTGAATGGCCACCGCAATGGCAATGGCGATTCCGATGGTAGGATCATTCAAGGCAGTCATAAATGTGGCTATTCCTTCGGGAAAATTATGAACAGCGACTGCCAGGGCCGTCAGAATGCCCATCCGGTATAGTTTCTGATACCGGGCAGTCTCCGAAGGGGTTCTCCCCTGCATTTCTTCAACCGCATGCATTTCGTGGGGGTTCTCAAGCGTTGGAATAAACTTGTCGATTAATGCAATCAGAAGCATTCCCCCGAAAAAAGCCACGATGGTATAAAGGGTTCCGGAGAATTCACCAAAATGTTCGGTAAAGCTCAATTTAGCCTCTGCAAAAATCTCTACAAACGAAATATAAATCATCACTCCTGCCGAAAAACCAAGGGAAACAGTCAGAAGTTTGGTGTTGGTGCTTTTGGCCAGAAAGGCGATGGCACTGCCAATCCCGGTGGAAAGCCCGGCAAATGCGGTTAACAATAATGCCCAAATTATATTCGATGTATCCATAAATTTTACATTTATCAGTCAAAATTAGCAAAAAGCAGGTGAACCGCCCCCTATGCACCCATAATTTTATATAACCTGCTGAAAAACAATAAAGCTCTTAGGCATCCCTTAAAATGGCAGAAATAAATGGTCGTTGTTCTTTGAATTTATGGGAAACTTTGTACTTTTGTCACCTTCATAAAACATGTTAAATTTTAAAATTCATTGCTATGGCATATAAAATTTCTGATGAATGTATTGCATGTGGAACATGTATAGACGAATGCCCTGTAGATGCGATCTCCGAAGGAGATATTTATGTAATTGACCCCGAGCTTTGTACCGACTGTGGTTCCTGTGCTGAAGTTTGCCCGGTAGACGCTATTTCAATAGACGAATAAGCCGGTAGAGATAAAAAACCAGGGCCAGCTCTTTTCGGGGCAGGCCTTTTTTTTTAAAAACCGTTAAGGTCCATTAATACGGTTGGCAGCAACAACAAAAATCCCAGCAGGGTTAAAATAGCCACAAAGGGGGCCACCCATTTAAACCATTTTTCATAAGGAATCCGAGCCACCCCCAGCACGCCAATCAGCACCCCCGAGGTGGGAGTGATTAAATTGGTAAATCCGTCACCAAATTGAAAAGCCACCACGGTAGCCTGTCTGGAAATACCTATCAAATCGGAAAACTGTGACATGATAGGCATGGTGAGTGCTGCTTTCCCCGATCCCGAAGGAATAAAGATATTCAAAAACGACTGAATAATATACATAATACTCACCGATCCAACTTTCCCTAAATCCTGCATTCCCTGGGAAAGAGAATAAAGGATGGTATCAATTATCCGCCCGTCTTCCAGTATAACCACAATTCCACCGGCCAAACCTACCACAAGCGCAGCAGGTAAGATATCGGAGGCGCCTTGAATAAATGAGTTGGTAATTTTATTGGGAGTTTTCCCGGAGGCAATTCCGGAAAAGATTCCCAAAACAAGAAAAAGAGTGGCTATCTCAGCTACATACCAGCCATATCCCATAACTCCAATAATCAAAAAAACGATGGTAAATGTCAGCAGGTTTAAGATGAAGTAGTGAACGGTTTTACGCAGGCTGAACACTCCGGCAACAATAAATGCACCAGTAGCAACAGGAACTGCCGGAAATCTCAGGGCACTGTTCCCTATTTTAAGAATACTTACAGGATAGAAAACAGCAAAAAGAATCAAAAATACCGACAGTAAACCAAAAGCTATCCAGGCACCACGCGGAACATAATTCTGAAAACCGTTATCAGCTTTACTGTTCCGGTGACGCCAATAGGCATCTTCTTCGTAAACCAATGATTTTTCGGGATGTTTGTGGATGCGTGCGGCATACCTCAGAACAAAAGTAAAACCCACAACATTGATTACAATCCACATAAAAATACGGTATTCAATACCTGAAAACAAAGGAATATGCGATAGTCCCTGGGCAATTCCCACAGTAAAAGGATTTAAAAAAGCCCCGGCAAAACCCAGAGCCGCTCCCACAAAACACAAAGAAACGCCCACGATGGAATCGTAACCCATGGATATAGCCAGCGGAACAAAAATAATGGTAAACGCGATGGTCTCCTCACTCATTCCGAAAATAGCTCCGAAAAGACTGAATACCAACATTATTCCCGCAAGAATGATGTTATTTACGCCCAGCTTTCGCAACCATTTGGAACGCTCCCATCTTTTGGCAAACTTCAGGAATGAATAAATACCCGTATCAATGGCCTTGCTTTCATTCATAATCCAGAAAGCTCCTCCAATCATGATGATGAAAGCAATAATATTGGCCGTGTTGACAAATCCATCAAAAAATGCAGAAAAAATCTGCCAGGTTTGCATATTGCTTTCGATATAATGAAATGAACCGGGTTTTATCACTTCCCGTTCAACACCGTTAACCATTACCTGTTCCCGCTCAAATGATCCTCCGGGGACAAACCAGGTCAAAATGCCGGAAAACACGATCAGCGAAAAAATAATGACATAAGTATGAGGTACTTTTTTAAGCATGTTTTTTATTTTAGGTGCCTAAATTAATAAAACTAAATTTCCCTGCTGAACTTTAGTGCCCAAAAAAAAGATATCCATATTGGGTGAAAAAGGCGTATGGATTTTAAAATCAATTTTGTACCTTTTAAAATAAATTAAAAAAATATGAAGTTATTGCTCGAAAATATAAAAGAACTGGTGCAGGTTGAGGAAGAACCCATACCTTTCAGGGCCGGGGCTGCCATGCAAAACCTGAAAAACATTAAAAATGCATTCTTAATCATCAGCGACGAACTGATTAAAGAATTTGGGCCGATGGAGCATTTAAAAGACACTTACCGGGATGATGATTTTTTGATTGAAATAGACTGTTCACACCGGCTGGTTTATCCTTCCTACTGCGATCCGCACACCCATATGGTCTTTTCGGGGTCACAGGAGAATGAACTGGTTGAACGCATTAAAGGAAAGCCTCCGAAGGAAGGTTCTTTTCTATTAAACAGCATTTTGGATAAGGCCAGGCTCGTGCATGAAACCTCTGAAGAAACATTGTATGCCGAAGCAATGGAGCGCATCGTTGAAATTTTAAAAACCGGCACTGGAGCTGTGGAAATCAAAACAGGATATGGGTTAAATCTCCGGGACGAATTGAAAATGCTGAAGGTCATTAAACGGATAAAAAAAACTGCTCCTCTTTGCGTGCGTTCGACATTTATGGCTGCTCATGCCATTCCTGAAAATTACAGTAAAAACAAAAAAGGCTTCGTCGACGCCATTATTCATGAAATGATTCCCGAAATAGCCACGGCAGAGTTAGCGGATTACATTGATGTTTTTTGCGACAGGGGATTTTTTTCCATGGAAGATGCGGAACGGATATTGACCGCCGGTCTTAAAAACGGATTACAGCCTAAAATCCACGCCAACGAACTGGGATTCACAGGTGGAGTCCGGGTGGGAGTTAAAAACCATGCCCTATCAGCAGACCACTTACAATACATGGACCAGGAAGAAATGGATTATCTCAGGGGAAGTGACACCATGCCAACGATTTTACCCGGAGCCTCCTTTTTTATGAACGGAAAATGGTCGCCAGTCCGGGAAATGATCGATGCCGGTCTTCCTGTGGCTTTGGCATCGGGATATAATCCATGCACCGCCCCCAGTGGTAATATGAATTTTATAGCATCACTCGGTTGCCTTCAATACCAAATGCTCCCTGAGGAGGTCATCAATGCCACCACCCTAAATGCGGCTTATGCCATGGGAGTTTCCGACCGGCTGGGAAGCATATGCAGGGGAAAAACAGCCAATCTGTTCATCACATCTGATATTTCCGGTATCAATGATATCCCCTACCGCTATGCTTCAGATTTAATTGAAACAGTAATTTTAAACGGAGAAATTCAGTCGCTCTAATCCATTTGAATAATGAACTGCTGAATAAAATTTTTTATGGACAAAATAATAGAATGTATCCCCAATTTTTCAGAAGGAAGAGATGCGGGGATCATCAGGGAAATTACGGACGCTATTGAAAGTGTGGATGACATCAAGTTGCTTGATGTATCTCCCGGAAAAGCCACTAACCGGACGGTAGTCACTTTTGTAGGCCCACCCGCCGCGGTTGTTGAAGCTGCTTTCAGGGGAATTCAAAAAGCATCGGAACAAATTGACATGCGCCATCATGCCGGCGAACATCCACGGTTTGGAGCCACCGATGTTTGTCCTCTGGTCCCCATAGCCAATACTTCCATGGATGAAACTGTGGAATATGCACGGGAACTGGCCCAAAAGACAGGAGATGAACTGGGGATTCCGGTTTACTGCTATGAGTTTGCCGCATTCCAGGAGAGGCGTAAAAGCCTGGCTCATTGCAGATCGGGGGAGTACGAATCGTTGAAGAACCGTATTGCATTGGAAGAATGGAAACCCGACTTTGGGCCTGCAGAATGGTCTGAAGGAATAGCCCGAACCGGAGCCACAGCCATCGGAGCGAGAAACTTCCTGGTAGCCTACAACATAAACCTCAACACGACCTCCATCCATGAGGCCCGAATCATTGCTTCCCTGGTCCGGGAATCAGGTCGTCCCATGCGAAAAGGCGGTCCGTTTACCGGCAAAATTGTAACCGATGAAAATGGCTTTCCGGTGCGCATCCCGGGAACCCTCAAAAAAACCCGTGCCATTGGCTGGTACATCAAAGAGTATGACAAAGCACAAATTTCCATGAACCTGACTGATACCTCAGTAACACCGGTCCATACAGCCTTTGAAGAGGTAAGTAAAAAAGCGCAGGAGCAAGGAGTCAGGGTCACGGGCTCTGAAGTGGTCGGACTTATTCCTCTGCAGTCAATGCTCGATGCAGGAAAATATTTTTTGCACAAAAACCGCCGCTCCTCCGGCATCCCCGATGCGGAAATCATTCAATTCGCCATAAAATCCCTCGGTCTGAATGAACTTCACCCATTTGACCCGGACAGAAAAATTATTGACTACCTGATTCAGGAGAAAAACCAGGAAATGATCACAGCGAGCACAGTGACCCGCTTTATCCAAAATATGCCCTCCGAAACCCAAACTCCGGGTGAAGGATCCATTGCAGCTCTTCTTGGTGCCCTGGGAGCGGCCCTGGGAACACTGACCGCCAACAAAGCAACATCAGTTACAGAAAACGAAGAATGGCAGAAATACGCTTACTGGGCAGGAAAATGCAAACAGGCTCAAAACAAACTCATTGAATACATTGACAGGCAAAATGAAGCCTACCGGCAGGTGAAATCCGCCCTTCACCCCTCTCTCCCCGGAGAAAATGAAAAAACCAGGCGGCAGAAAGATCTGCAAAAAGCGGTCAGGCAATCCATCGAAATTTCCTTAATTGTAATGGAAGAAATAAACCACACCCTGCAAATCATCCGTGAAATAGCTGAAGCAGGAATTTACCATTCTTCGGCGAATGCAGGAATGGGAACGCTTTGCGCACGTACTGCCTCCGAAGGAACCTATCTGAATATCAAAACAAATGCCGTCCGTTGCCTCGATAAAACATACGTATCGGATAGTTTAAACAAAGCGGCCAACTATCTTCTTTCAGCCAAAGAAAAAGAGCAAAGCATTATGGAAATTGTGGAAAAAAATTTGGGAAACTGATTTTAGTTTAGGGTGTGTAATAGAATAATCTGCCTAAAGATATTTTATAACTCGTTGAATAAATGAAATCTAAAATTGTTTATCAGCTAAC
>CAYTDH010000300.1:0-6139 GCA_964436325.1 uncultured Tangfeifania sp. | reverse complement strand
ATAGACCGTGGAAAGGATATCTTTGATTCGGAAGCGGTCACCAATATTACCCCCGATACACCTCCGCAATACCAAATGAACCGGTCATACCATAATACCTTCCGCGATCCCTATCCCATTTCGAAAGATCATTTTCTGGTGGCTCATAACCCTGATGATCGCTACAACTGGGCCTTGTATGTGATAGATCGTTACGGAAACCGGGAATTCTTGTATGTTGATCCCTCCATCAGCAGCAAACATCCCGTTGCGCTGATGAAACGTCTACGACCGCCAGTCATTCCCTCCACGATTAACGAGGAATTAAAAGCCCGGGAGATGGGACAGTTTATCATCCAGGATGTTTATACAGGACTGGGGCCTGATGTTGAGCGTGGAGAGGCCAAATACCTGCGTGTTTCACAGGAGGTGCCTTCTAATCTGGAGAAACTTACCTGCGGACAATACCGTGCTGATCATGATCCATTTCAGGATTTCTATCCTACCCCGATTCACCATGTAAATGGACCCAAAACAAGTTATTTAACCCGGACAACCAATGCCATGGCCACAGCACGCACGAACTACAACTGGCCTGATGACCATGTTGAAGAGGTAGAACCGGGACTTTATAAAGTTACGGAAGAGAATGGATGGCCCAGTTATGTGGCCAAAAAATCTTTAGGGACCATTGAGATAGAGGCGGATGGTTCAGCTAATTTTCTGGCTCCCGCAAAAAAAGTCCTCTATTTTCATTTGCTCGATGAAAATTACAATGAAATACAGCGGATGAGGAGTGTCATTCAGTTACAACCCGGTGAGGTGAGAAGCTGCATTGGCTGCCATGAGGACCGGAAAATGGCTCCGCTGACGCATCAAACCATGGCGATGCAACAGTTGCCTGAACAGCTCGACGAGGATCCATGGGGATCTGAGCCTTTCAGTTATGAAGAGATTGTTCAGCCGGTGCTTAACGCGAATTGCGTTAGTTGCCATGACGGAACCGCGAAAGATCATCCCGTTCTTCACGGAAAACTCGATCCGCAGCGGGTCCCCGCTTCATACCGGACATTTATTGAGGGCGGTTGGGTACACTTCTTTGATTTTACTTATGGTATGCGCCATTTTAAAGCTGAACCCGGCTCTTTCGGCACCCTGAAAAGTCCCCTTTGGGATGTCCTTGCAAAAAAGCATCATGAAAGCGTTGAGCTTAGCGAGACGGATATGCGGGCCATTAAAACCTGGATTGACCTGAACTGCCCCCTCTGGCCAGACTATAAGTACCGGCCCGACCGGCCCGAAAAGAGTCCGTATGCAGAGAAATAAAACAGAGACTTTTAAAAATATCTTATTCAGATGCAACTAAAAATACTATTATTGTTAGTGGTCACCCTCATTTTTTCGGCTTTCCGCCCTAAAGAAGAAGGTGGTTTTGATGATGGGATTTCCCCGCAGGAAGATATCCAATATACCGGGGATTATCCTGATTTCTTTGAGGCAAAACCGTTGAAAGTAATTGCTTTGCCAGGGGATAACAAGTTGCTGGTGATTTCTGAAGAACCCGCCAAAATTATCGAATACGATCTTGTCAGTCAGGCACTGAATGAGCTGACCGTGTTGCCTGAGAAGCCAACCGGAGCAGTTTTGTCGCGTGACTCCGGGAAGCTTTTTGTCACAGCAGGTGCGCAGGATGGAGAGGTCATTGAAGTGGATATTGAAAGGGAAAAGGTCATTCGGCGGTTTTCCACCAGTGGTCATACTCCTGAGTCCCCTATCCTGACTTCTGATGAACAATTTCTTTTTGTATGTAACCGGTTTAACAATGAAGTGGTAAAGATTGGTCTTAAAAAGGGCAGGGTGGTAAAGCATTTTCCGGTGGTCCGGGAACCGCGAACCCTGGTGATATCCAAAGAGGGAAGGAGCCTTTTCGCCGGGAATTTTTTGCCGGCAGGCCCCTCCGATGCTGAACGTGTGAATTCATCTGTTTCGGTCATTGACCTCCATCAGGAAACAGTCCGCCATATCGAATTGCCGAATGGCTCATATGCCATTCGATCCATGATGCTTTCCCCTGAAGGAAGATTTCTTTATGTAACCCATGTTCTGGGCAGGCACCAGGTGGCGACTACCCAAATTGAACGGGGATGGATCAACACCAATGCGTTAAGTATCATTGATGCTGTGAAGAAGGAGCTCATTACTACGGTATTACTCGATGACCATAATCTTGGATTTTCCAATCCTTCAGCCATAGCCTGTTCTCCCGACGGAAGATCCTTATGCATTGCATCCTTTGGGGGGAATGAATTGTCGCTGATTAACAGGGATAGACTTCACGAAAAAATTGAAAACTCCGGATCATCTGCCGGCCTGCAAAAGAGTGAAACCAATGACTTTTCAACCGATCTTTTGTTTATGAGTTCCATCCAACGTCAACGCATCCCGTTGCCGGGCTATGGGCCCAATTCCATGGTGTTTTCAGGGAATGCCTTATACATATCGGAATATTTTTCGGGAACCCTGGCTGTGGCCGATCTCACCAAATCTCCGGTTAACGTTCACCATCAAATGGTTTTGGGAGAAAAAGAGAGTGAACACAATATGGTCCGGTTTGGTGAGATGCTCTTTAACAATGCTGACCTTTGTTATCAGCACTGGCAGAGTTGTGCTACGTGTCATCCCGACGGGAGAATGGACGGGTTAAACTGGGACTTGCTGAATGACGGCATCGGGAATCCCAAAAACACCAAATCGATGCTGCATGCCCATAAAACACCTCCTTCCATGTCGCTTGGTGTAAGGGCTACTGCTGAGGACGCCGTGCGGGCAGGAATTCGTTACATTCAATTTGCTGCGGTTAAGGAACAACAGGCCAGGGCTATTGATGTTTATCTTCAATCCCTTACTCCATTACCCAGTCCTTTTCTGGTCAACGACGAACCGGGCAAAAGAGCCAGGCGCGGAAAGGTCATCTTTGAGCGGGAAGGATGTGTTGACTGTCACCCGGCTCCCATATATACCGATTTGAAAAAGTATAACGTAAACAGCGGGAAAAATATGGAAAAAGAAAATGCTTTCGATAATCCGGCACTTGTGGAAGTTTGGAGGACCGCTCCCTACTTGCACGATGGAAGTGCCAAAACAATGGATGAATTGATTGCTGTTCATAATCCCCATGGCACAAAAACAATAACTCCTGATGAGCGTCAGGATTTGATCGAATTTGTCCTTTCTTTATGAATTTTTTAATTTTTTATATTTACATGAATAGAAGTATGTTAAAAGTTTGTTTTTTTAGTCAAATGCTGAAACGCACTCCGGGAGGAGGCTTTTCAATTTTATCGAAACAATTGATGGAAGAAGTCATGAAAAAAATCTTTATCGTTGCTTTTGGACTTTTTTGGGTTAATGCTGTCGCAGGCCAAAACCAACTCCCCCTGTTCGAAAAAGAAAAAATTGTTAATGAGTGGGACTGGCTCCTCGGAGAGGTTGATCAGCCGGCACAGTTGTTTAAAAATGACCAGGGACACCTGGTATTATCCAATGGCCTGGTAAGCCGCACTTTTTCGGTGACCCCCAACGGGGCTACTGTGGGGCTGGAACATTTACAGACCCGTGAGTCCTTTTTGCGCTCGGTACGTCCGGAAGCAGAGGTTCAGATCGATGGAATGACCTTCGCAGTAGGCGGATTAACCGGTCAGCCGATTCACAACTACCTGCTTCCAGAATGGCTGGAAGAGATGGAAGCCGACCCTTCTGCTTTTAAATTGAAAGGCTATGAACTGATGGAAACAAGCGAACGCTTTCCGTGGAAGAAGCGAAGGGAATGGATGCCCCGGGATATGCCCTGGCCTGCACCGGGAAAGGAGCTGGTTTTCTCCTATGTCCTCGACGATGCAGCCGTGGAATTGGTTTATCAAAAAGGATTGAGTGATGAAAGCCGTCCTGTGCTGTTTGATGACACCTTTACCACCCTCCACGAAAACTGGACCACCTATGAATCGGATGCCGATGCGCGAAACTCGTTCATCAATGAAGGGAAACCCGGGGAAATCATGGCCCTGGCTCATACAGCGGTTTATGCCGAACAGCCGGTGAAAACCGGTGCTGCCGTCTTTCTGGCCAGGATTGATCCCGGAACAGATCAAAGCAGCAGCTGGGGGCCTGGTATGGCACTGGTATTTCAGGACCGGGTCATTAAGTTTAATTTGAGGCCAGGAGATCGTTCTTTCGGATTCTTCAACGGAAAGAACGAACAGCAAATTGAAGGGTTTAAACCCGGCGAGCCGGTCTGGTTAAGGTTCGAAAACAGAAACAATCAGATTTTGGCGTCCTGGTCTTACAATAAAAAGGACTGGCAGCAAGCCGGTGAAGTTGATACAGAGGGACAGGAGCCGCGAATGGTGCGGATTGGAAAAATGGACCGGCAGGGCAAAAACCAGGATCATCCCAGTCTTGGAGAACGCGTCAGATGCCGTGTGGAGGCTTTTCAAATGTTGGGGCAGATATCCGGTGGTGCCAAAGAAGCCGGAATGGCAAAATACCAATACCTGAAGGATATTGTTGTTAATGTGCATTATGAACTGTACGACGGACTGCCTGTTTTCTGCAAGTGGATAACCGTTGAAAATCAATCGGACCAGCATATTGTAGTTAATCGTTTTAAAAGTGAGATTCTGGCCGTTACCGAGCCCGAAAGCATTGTAGACCCTGTTGAAAATTGGGTGCTGCCCAACATCACTGTTGAAACCGATTACAACTTTGGAGGCATGTCTTCCGAAAACATTTTCCGCTCCAGTGTTGCCTGGAAGGAAGACCCTTTATACCAAACCCAGGTGAATTACCAGCGAAAGACCCTTTGCCTGCTGGAGGCTTATCCCAAATACGGTCCGGAACAGGAGCTGAAAGCAGGCGATACATTTGCCTCTTACCGCACCTGGGAATTGCTTCATGACACGTGGGAGCGTGAGCGCAAGGGGTTGGAACACCGGCGGATGATGCGGGCCATGGCACCCTGGGTTACCGAAAACCCCATTCTGATGCATGTACGCAGTGCCCAGAACGAAGCGGTGAAAAAAGCCATTGACCAGTCGGCAGAGGTGGGGTTTGAGATGGTTATCATGACCTTTGGCAGCGGATTTAGCGCCGAAGATGACAGTGAGGAGAACCTCAACAGGATGAAAGAACTGGCTGATTATGCCCATTCCAAAGGCGTTGCGCTGGGTGGGTATTCGCTGCTTGCCAGCCGCCGGGTAGGGGGTGGAAACGATGTGGTCATGCCCGAAGGAATGCGGCCGCGGTTTGGGAATTCCCCCTGCCTGGAGAGTGAATGGGGACATGACTATTTTGATAAACTCTACAACCTTTACGAGAAGACGGGCCTGGATATTCTGGAGCATGACGGCTCTTATCCCGGCGATGTTTGTGCGTCTACAGAGCATCCGGGACATAAAGGACTGGCCGACTCGCAGTGGAACCAATACCGCCGGATCACCCAGTTTTATCAGTGGTGTCGGGCCAATGGCATCTATCTGAATGTTCCGGATTATTACTTTCTTGCCGGCAGCAATAAAACCGGGATGGGTTACCGCGAAACCAACTGGTCGTTGCCCCGTGCACAGCAGGAGATCATTGAGCGGCAGAATATTTATGACGGCACCTGGCGGAAAACACCATCCATGGGCTGGATGTTTGTCCCGCTCGTGCAATACCACGGAGGCGGGGCCGCGGCAACCATCGAACCGCTGAAGGAGCACCTGCCGCATTACGGACAACGAATGGCCAATCTGTTCGGGGCCGGGGTGCAGGCTTGCTACCGCGGGCCGCAGCTTTACGATGCTCCCGAAACCAAAGCCCTGGTGGAGAAGTGGGTCGGTTTCTACAAAAAACACCGGCAGGTGCTGGATAGCGATATCATTCACCTTCGCCGCCCCGATGGCCGCGACTGGGACGGACTGCTCCATGTTAACCCCTCA
The DNA here is from genome assembly GCA_964436325.1 of uncultured Tangfeifania sp. GTDB lineage: Bacteria > Bacteroidota > Bacteroidia > Bacteroidales > Prolixibacteraceae > Tangfeifania. The sequence goes on along the minus strand of CAYTDH010000300.1, from coordinate 185 downwards.
GGAGAGGAGAAAGGACTGCTCATGCTGTATAATCCACTGAGTGAGGAAATTACCCGGAATCTGGAAATCCCCGTGTATTATACCGGACTCCATTATGAAGTGGTCCTCGAAAGTGAGGATGGGGATGCCGAAAAAGTAACGGTAACCCGCGATTACAAAATGCCCCTGAAAGTGACCATTCCGGC
>CAYTDH010000299.1:0-6148 GCA_964436325.1 uncultured Tangfeifania sp. | reverse complement strand
AAGTTTACAGGTGGTTTCACTCCCGGATTACGACTAATCCACCAGGCACCCAACGTATTGTCGATTAAAAAATGCACCATGTAGGGTTCGGTAAAAAGCTGGGTTACGGCAGGCAGTTTTTCGCCGTTGATTTTCTCACCGCTTTTGTTAATCCGTTCCTTTTCTTCGGTTTGCCAAAACTGGTACACCCAGCCCAGGGCATCGTCGGCCACAAAGCAATGTTCGTCAATACCTTCAATAATTTCTTCCAGTTTTATGCGGTCGTTGGCCGAAAAAAGCACCTGCATCAGCGGATCGTTAGTTCGGAAAATGGCAGGCAACATTCGGGATGCATAGCTGGCAGCCGCTTCCCATTTGTCGGCAAATCCTTCTTCGGGAGCCAGTTCCTCACACTCCTGCAAGGTAACGGGTACTCCTTCGGGGTGCATCAGCAGGTTGTTGGCATCAAGAAACCGGGCAAACAGCATTTTATGCCACGTTTCGTATGCCAGTTCATACGCCAGGTGGCCGATGTTCTGGGTTTTGTTTTCCAGCAGTTCATCGCCCAGCAATCGTGCCTTGGCCCGCAGGTTGTTCCGCAGTGCCCGCTGTTCGGGCGTCATGTGAGCAAACGGTTCAGGATGATCCACCGCCAGGGCACGCAAAGCATTTCTAGCACCTTCTTCTGCTGCTTTCCTGGCGTCTTTTATTGCTTTTTCAAGTTGGGTTCGTTGCTGTGAGGTAAGTACTGCCATTATTTCAAAATGATTGAGTTGGATTCTTTCAATAAATCTTCCAGTTCGGTTTTTAGTTCTGTTAAGTATGCATCAATTTCGGCCTGACTGGTAATTGTTTTCCGGGGCAGGCTGTAGCTTTTTGTCTGTGGAGCCGAAAGTTTAACCGCATCTTCCAGTGCAGTCTGAAACTGGCTGTCGAGCGCTGCAATTTTAGTATCCCATGTATCGAGCGAGGCTTTATTCAGTTGGTTAAGCAATCCGCGGGCATCGGTGTGCTTTATCTCCGGTTTGGTTAGCAACTGGTGCTTAACCAGGATACTGTGTTTTTGTTCGGGGGAAAGTTTTACAAAATACTCGTTGTTTTGCAAACCGTCCATTTTGGCATCATACAAACTGTTGTAACCGGATTTTTTCCGGTTGAGAATTTGTCCCAGCTTTTCGGTAACTTCATTCAGCTTGGGCTGCACCGGGTCGGGCTCCTGCAACAACAACCTGTTGTCGCGAATGGCATCAATTTCTGCTTTCAGCGATTCAAATTCAGGATGGTCGGGCAATTGAAAATTTAGTTTTTCCAATAATTCCCAAAGTGGTTCGCGTTCGGCTACCATTTGTGCTTTTTCATTCCAGTCATGCATTTTTGCCTTCAGTTCATCTTTTTGCTGAATGATGTCGAGCAGCCTTTCGTTGCCTTCTTTGTTTTCTATTTCCTTAATGAAATTGGTATTAAACGGTTCAGGGCGGGGAGCATCGCCACTGGCATTACCGGCCAGTTCTTTCAGCTTGTTCAGGTACTCGTTTGAATAGGGAAAAATTTCCTGGTTGGGCGGACAGGAAATCCCGGCATCCTGTAACAGTTTTCTTATGGCAATTTTATCTTTTACACTAAGCGTATGCAACTCTTTTTTAAATGTTGCCTGATTGATTTTCCCTACTTTTAAATCGGGTTCCGGTGTTGAAATCCATTGTGCATTTTTCAGCATAATCAGCAAGGTATCAATAGCATCCTGGCTCCAACCGTAAGGCGCTTTCATATAATGATTGCGTATTTCCCTACCCTGTTTTGTTCCGTTACCGATGAAACGAAGAATTTCGGCTGCTACCGGATGTTTGTCCACATCTCCTTTATAGTTAACAGCGCTCAGTGCATCAGGATTTCCTGCCAATGCTTTGGTTAGCGCCTGTCCCCATCCCACGTTATCGGCTTTCCCTTTAAAATCGTGAAACTGCCGGTCGGCAATACTATTCAGGGCTTCGTTCATGTTTTCTTTAAGCGAACCCGACTGTATAACAGTTCCTCCGGCCAGGTAAACGGTTGCCTCATCGCAAATCTTCTCAATGAGTTCCTGAATTGCAGTTTTCGCCTGTGATTGCCGCGTTTCCATACTTTTTTTCGCCTGTTCTGCTTCGGGTGTCGATGGGAATCCCCTCGCATTGACGGTTAACCCGGCAGCGAGATACTTAACTATTTCAGCACGCAATTCCGTATCGCGGTATTTTTTTACAAAAATGTATGCCAGAGGCGCATTGCTCCCGGCAGCGCGTATTTCGTCCAATACCAGTTTTTCGTTTTCAAACCAGCCATCTCGTATCCATAGATTCAGGTTAAAGTCGGTATTGGGCTCGGTATCTTTATCCCAAATCTCAAAACTCCGCTGCGTTTTTGAATACCCCTGACTCACACTTATCCCTTTTGTTTTTTCTTTCAGGTAACCCACCATTTTTTCGCGCCGGTGGTTTTGAACCTGGTCGTCGCCTGAACTATTCAGTTTGATGTGCTGCTTTAAATATTCCTGTTCCCATTCCTGCCCAACTTTAGTTTGCAGTTTAAACTCATCGCTCACAGGCATCAATACCTTCTCATCCACCAGTTTTTTAATTAGCTCCGTAATTTTATTCCGAAAGGCATCGGAATTTTCATTAAGGTTTTCAATAAGCAGGTCGGTAATGGTATTTTCTTTCGATTTCAAACCACTGTCCGGGATATTTGAAGTGATTTGTTCCAGCAGGAACACTACACTCAGGATGCGTCCTTCCAGCTCGGCCTCACCCCCTTTGGCTTTTCTTTCCTGAATCAGGTTATTGGTGTCATTCAGCAACCTTCCCGATTGAATTAGCTGGGTTTGGTTCTGATTGAAAATATTATCGGCAGGCACAACATACCCTAACGGTTTCTGGGCGAAGGCTTTCAGGCTTTCGTCAACCAGCCTTAATTGATTTCTTAACTGGCCCGATGTACCTGCTGTGTCAATTACCAGCAGCAATTTGTTCCAGAATTTCCGGATAGAAGGCAACAACGGATAATCGGCTACCAGCGTTTCACGGTCGTCGGTGGTGTAACCGAAAATTGTTCCCTCCAGGTTTCGTGAAATTTCGCCCAGCGATTCCTCCAGTTTTTTATCAATATCGGCAACAACTGAAGGTTTCTTATAGAGAATAGTTTTTCTGATAACCTTTTGAATGTCTGTATCAGTAAGCTGAATTGGAATCCGAAATCTGGCCATTAGCTTTTGAAGCAATGTAGTATCTGTAAGTGCATTCTGGCCGGTTGCCACAAGCACCAGTTTGCTGTCGAAATGTGAACACAGGTCTTCTGCCAGAAACTGCATACTGGTGGCACGGTCGTTATCCTGCCCGATAAACTGTTGTACTTCATCCAAAACTACCAGTGTGCAAGGAATCTTTTCACCAAACATCATCGGGAAAATTTCTTCCTTCATGGTTTTAATCAGATCATGCCGTCCGATGGTATCAACCCTTGTAAACTGAGCCCTGAACAGTTCTTTTGCCTTTATTTCGTTTTCAGCAAATTCAGGCAAAATTTCCAGCAACGATTTGGCAAGCATGGAAGAAACAAACAGGTTCTCCACCTCTTTAAAAAAGTCTTTTCCTTTTGATTCAATAAGCGCTTTTACATCATCGTAGGCATTTTCCTGTTTCAGCCAGTGGATGAATTTAAAGTGATGGTATTGTTTGGGTAATCCAAGTGAATGCAGGAGAAGCTGTAAAAATGAATAGTAAATATCTTGTGATGGAAAATCGCGCAGAGTTCCTGAGATGGTTAAATGTCCGTGCAGTTTTTGTTTCCGGTCAAGTTCCACAAACAATTCCTGAATGTCGGTGGGTAATGATTTTATTGCCCTTGCAGTTTGCCCTCCCGGAAACTGGAAGTTTTCCCAAAGGTAACTGAGCATTTTTACCAGGTGTGATTTACCGCTGCCGTAAAACCCGCTTACCCAGAATGCGGGCCTGTCACTGTGACCAAAATTTGCCAGGTAATCGTATAGAATTTTATACAAACCGTCGTGGTATTCACCTTCGCAAACGAAAGTTTTTAATTCATGTTCAACAATGGAAATGTCCTCCACTTCGTTTATGGTTCTTACTTTAGCGACACCTTCGTTTTTCAGGTTAACCTCTTCCGGGTTTAAGTTAAAAAGTTCTTTTATCAGCATAATTTTTGGGTTTATACAGTTATTGGCCGGGCCAAATAATCCCATCCATCGCGTGCATCGAGCAGCCGGTATTGGTTGTGCTCAAATTCGCCGGGAAAAAATACCAGCAGTCGGCCAGTAAAATCTTTATCACAGTTTTTAAAAATTTCGGAAAGCCTTGCAAAACCAAACAGAGCAGAAACATCAGTTACCGCAATTACGGTTTCATTATCCTGTTTTATTTGGCTCAAAGCATTTTTGAAATATTGGATAGCAAAAGGAATAAAATCAGCTTCAAGCTGGTCAACAATGTATTCCGGGTCTGAAAAATAATCCTCCTGGTACTCATGGTTTGCCATCCATGTTGGGAAACACTTTTTAAAAGAAATCAGTTGCCATTTCTTTCCTGTCCTCTTGGTGGCTGTTTCAAAATCTTCCAGGCGCAAATTGATTTTCCGTTGTTCAGCCGGGTCATACACCAGAAACCAAACACGTTCCTGTCCTGATAAAACTTTCGACCAGGGTTCATGTATCACCCGTTCATATTCCTTTAGCAACAAGTCTGTTTTAGATTGCATTTATTCCGGTTTTTTCCAGTAATTGATTAAATGAAATGGTTGTAACCTCTCCGGCAGATTGGTAAAGCATCAAGTCTCTTTTATTACATTCCACAGCTAAATCGCGCAATGTTGATTCGGGCAGGCAGAGCGCTTTTACCCCTGTGTTTTTCCAGACAAACTCCCCCCTGTCGCCATTCAGGTAGGCCAGAAAATAGGCAAAGCAGGCAACCTGGTAATTGATAACAGGAAGCACACGAATGTTTTTTACCTTCCCCTCTATAAAACCGGCCTGCTTCCATGTACTGGCAACATTTTTTGCAATAGACCTCCGGGTAACAGCAGAATACCTTTGAGGATGATAGTGTTCTATATTGTCTTCAAAATTTTCGACAGGAACTCTTTCTTCTGTTTTTGCTTTACAAACTACGTCAATGCTTTGCGCCAGTAAAACATCATGATTGACGGCATAAACAAATGCAAGCAATGGCCGGTAATGGTGTTCAACGGCCTTCCAAAAATATTTCAATGCTTCAAAAGGGGGATATTTAATATTGAAACCATACAGCTTTTTTAAATACTGAGCTGTATTTACCGCACCTGAGTTCGATAATTTTCCTGTTATGTTCTGCTCAAGTGCTTCAAGGTAATTATCCTTTTCAATAGAATAATCCATAACTTTCTCCAATTCAGCAAACATCATGGTACGGCTGGTATGAACAGAGGCAGATTTATTTTTGCTTTTTGGCATAAAATTGTATAGTTTAAGAATCGAGGTTTAAAATTAGTTAGATGTTTTGTATTGCCAAGAATATAATCGCAAAAAGCTAAATTGATTTTTTTTAAAAAGCCTGTTTTTTATTAATAATTGTTTTAGCAATTTTTAGGTGAATATCCTGGCTTTGTGCATTATTTAAGTTCCTTATTTTTTGAAATTGAAATCATAAAAAAATCAGGCAATTAGCATTATCCGCATTATTAACTAAATGATTTTTGCAGTATTTTCGATTTGTCATAATAATTCCATTATGCTTCGAGCCTTATTGTTTTATCGAGTTCCTTATAATTTTCCTTGTTTTCTTAGCTTATACCAACCCTTCCGGTACTTTTTAGTTTTAGGATTCACTACCCGGACAAAAATTCCTTTACGTTTCTTATTGACATCGTACAACAAAATTCGGTTTATCCTTACCTTTAATTTATCGAAATTCAATTCACCATCTTTCGGGAAAAGCAAATGGTTTGCGTTGTAAATATGCCGGGCAATGTGCTTAACATGCAGACCTTTCCGTTTGCTTTTTTGTCGGACAGGACATGGATTATTGATTCGCGGAGTTTCATTCAGGCTAAGTTATTTAGAATTACTATACTTTCCTTCCAGGTACTGTACTATTTCGGTTCTTCCCATTTCTTTGGCCAATTCAAGAAAAGATTTCCCTTTTTT
>CAYTDH010000298.1:0-6149 GCA_964436325.1 uncultured Tangfeifania sp. | reverse complement strand
GTTTCCACCAAGCTAAATTTTTTGGGGCGAATCATTACCCTTTGGAAATTGAAAATTTCAGCATTAAGGCCGGTAAAATTCAGTTATCCCACGATGACATGCAACGGTTAATCCACCGCCATTGTGCCGTTTACATTGAAACCCCAGAGCAGGCAGAATTTTGGCAGATGTTGAATGAAGCGAAAAAAAAATGCGACCAATGCAAGACTTTTTTAGCCGAAAATCAAATAAACATTCCAATGTTTTACCAACAACACCAATCACCGGGATTTTTGGTGGAAACCTCGGACGGCATCGACATTGACCCCCGACAAATGAAATTTTGATTTTTGTGTTTTGATGAGTGAAAACCCCGGACGCAAGTTTGGGGTTTTTTTTGTCCCCAAACAGGGGTATGTGTACCGCATGTGTACCAATCGGAAATAAAAAAACCTGCAAACGTTTAATTTACAGGTTTTTAATTGTCTATAATTGTAGCGGGGGCAGGACTTGAACCTACGACCTTTGGGTTATGAGCCCAACGAGCTACCAACTGCTCCACCCCGCAATATATTTTCTATTTCAATGAAATTTCTTCGTAACGGGGTGCAAATATAGTCACATTTTACAAACAAACAAAAACTACTGGCAATTTTTTTTGGAGGTGGTTCTTAACGCTCTTCCTGTTTATCCGGAATATTCCCTCCAAGGGTCAATTCCTCAGGCGGAGGGATTCGTTTTAAAGAGACCCACACAAGTTGCGACTGGTGGGGTTGCAGGTTCACTGAGATTTGGGAAAAATAGCCGTAATCGAGCGAATATCCTGGTTCCCAATCAAAAACATAAGCCCCTTCCAGTCCAACCAAACTGGAAATTGAATATTTTTTTTGAACCGCTTCCTCTTTATCATTCAAAAAGAGAACAGCCCAGCTACGGAAGGAGACGTAATATCTGACGGCAACCTTTATTTCCTCTGCAGAAGGCCAGAACGGGAAACGGGCACTTTGAGGGCGGTGCGAAGGTTCGAGAAACCTGAAAAAGGCCAGTTGCTTTTGGTTCCATTTCCGCAGGTAAGTAACTCCCCCAACAGACCCACCCAGCATTCCGGTCCATAAAGCCAGGCTTTTCTGCTCTTCCTCCGTCAAAAGGGAATTTCCGGAGAAATGGAGTTCGCCGGGGTTGTTCTGCCATAAAATGTGATTGAAGTACTGGCTGTAATAGGCCTCATTTATCCAATCTGTTATGCCACTCTTGTGCCATCCCCGATGGCAGGCATTGCCCAGTTTAACAATATCCGCAAATCCGGTCACGGGAGCATAAACCGTTTGTGAAGCCATCCAGAGGCTTCCCTCGCCAATTTCATCGCGGATAATCTGAAGGGCATCTCTGAGAACCTGCACCGATGATTTGCCGGGTGAAGCCCGCCTGACACGGAAAGAATCTTTCAGCCCGCTCTCGAGGTAGCCTGTTTCGAAAAAAATAAATCCCATCTTCCGAAGCGTGCGAAAAACGCGTGACAAATACCTCTTCACTGCAGAATGGCTGAGGTCAAGGGCGTAAAAGAGCCCCTCCTCATCTACCTTCTCTGGCAGCGGTTCCCCGTTAAAGTCTTTTATCACCCAGTTGGGATGTTGCCTGTACAACTGACTTTCAGCCGACACAATAAAGGGAGCTGTCCAGATTCCGGCCCGGTAACCATGCCGGAATATTTGACGTGCGGCCCGGTCGAGGCCACCTGGCCAGTTTTCATGGGGTTCAAGCCAGTCGCCGGGAATGCAATAGCCTTTACTTACCGAAACAGTGTGCACCGGGAGGGCAGGATTCAGTCCGGTAAGATAATCGATATGATTTTTCAGTTGCTCAAAAGAAAAAGAGCTTGATGGTGAGGGACCAGAGATGAGATGAAAGCTGGTTGGCGTTCCCTGACGTGCACGGGTTTTCTCATTGATTCTCCAGGCCAGGGTCTGAAGGGTTTCAAAAGGTTTATTCCCGGTAAAGAAATGGAGATCGGGTAACTTTACATACTCATTTTCAATACGGGTTTGGTTGAGTAACATGGCGGCCTCAAAGAAAATATGTTCATCTCCCGTCTTTTCACCACGCAGTCCGCGATGATGAAACCGGTTGTAGAGGGCACTCCTGTGCAAAAAATCGCGGTGATCGATGTTCCCGATGGCGATGGTTTCCTTTTCACCCATCAGGGCAAAAGTCATGTAGCTGTCGTAACTCCAGTATAACGATGAGGGAGAATTGGTCTCCTTCTTGAGGGATGCCGGAAGAACAGGGAATACCCCCGAGGGGCCTCCCGAGCCATATCCTTGCCTGAAAAACTGATGAACGCCAAACACTTCAGCTTGCGAAATCGGGTAAAACCAGCGGGGCGCTTTGGAAAAACCGCTAAATTCGGTTCCGATAGAAAGGGAGTCGGGGTTGGTTTTTAAATCAAGCATTAAAAATCCCCCCGAAAGCTCATAAATAATCCTCCTGCCGCGCGGGGAATCTCCCAGGAACACGTTTTTCGGCATAACAGTCTGACCATCAATTGCCGGACAGCAGTTTTTCAAAATAATTTCACTGGATATTAAATCATAATTCCCGTTATCGTAAATGATCCACCGCGGTTTGGTCAGTCTGAAAGGCTGCTCCCCTTCTCCGGGAGCAGAACCCATCAATCTCAGAGGAGAGAGTATGGTACTCCCTACAGCAGCAACTCCGCAAAATTGAAGAAATGACCTCCTTTTTAGGTTATTGCCGGGCATTGTTAGATTTTCTTAGTCACCTTGCTTTAGAATTCCATTCAAAATACAATTTTTTTTTTATCTTTTTGAAAAGAGTTCAACCTTTTTTGCAGATAAAGTTCTATTTTCGCTCCTCCCGCATTTGGGCATACAATTTATTGGCAAAAATAAAATCGTTGAGTTTTTTATTCCCTGTATCCAGGATTTCGGAATTGGGTCCCTCCCATTCCACCTTACCATTGGAAATAAACAGCACCGACTCCCCAATCTCTATCACCGAATTCATGTCATGGGTATTGATGATGGTGGTCATCTGAAATTCTTTGGTCAGGCTCTGAATCAACTTATCGATAACGGTAGCGGTTTCAGGGTCGAGCCCGGAATTGGGTTCATCGCAAAACAGGTATTTGGGATTGAGGGCAATGGCGCGGGCGATGGCCACCCTCTTTTGCATTCCACCGCTGATTTCACTGGGATAAAGGCGATGCGCCTGTTTTTCAATATTCACATGATCGAGGCAAAAATCCACACGTTTTTGCTTTTCGGAATAAGGCTCTGAGGTGAACATATCAAGGGGGAACCGCACGTTTTCCTCCACTGAAAGGCTGTCGAACAAAGCGCCACCCTGAAACACCATTCCAATTTCGCGGCGCAGCCGTTTTCGTTCCTTCTGCCGGGCTTCCACCAAATTCCGGTCGTCGTACCATATCTCCCCCCGGTCGATATCGAACAATCCCAGAATGGATTTCAACAGTACCGTTTTCCCCGAACCACTGCGCCCAATAATCAAGTTCGTTTTCCCCGGTTCGAAACGGGAGGAAACGTTATTGAGCACCACACTATCGTCGAATGATTTGTATAAATTTTTTACTTCTATCATGTGAGTAACAATCGTGTTAAAATTAAATCAAAAAATAAAACAAGGATATTGGTGTTCACCACAGCTTGGGTACTGGCTTTTCCCACTTCCAGTGCACCACCCTGCACATAATAACCGAAATAAGCAGGAACAGAGGCCACCAGGAATCCAAAAACAAACGATTTAATGATTGAAAAGGTGACATAATAGGGATAAAAAAGCCATCGGATGCCTTCCAGGTAGTCGGCAGCTGAAATCACTCCGGCAATCGGACCGGTAACAAGTCCGCCAAGCAACCCAAAAAAGACACTGATAATAAAAAGGAAGGGAAAAATAAACACCACTGCCACAATTTTAGGAAGGATCAGGTAACTGGCTGAATTCACACCCATAATCTCAAGCGAATCAATTTGTTCCGTAACCCGCATTGTTCCTATCTCCGAAGTAATATTTGACCCGATTTTCCCGGCCATGATCAAAGCCAGCATGGTGGAAGAAAACTCCAAAATGAGGGTATCCCGGGTGCCTAAGCCTACCAGGGTTGTGGGATAAATGGGATTCGACATGCTGTAAGCAAACTGAATGGTCATAATGCCACCGATAAAGATCGAAATAATAATCACAATCCATACCGAATTCACACCAAGGGCATCAATCTCGTGAAAAAGCTGCCTGATATACATCCGGTGTTTTTCGGGGCGTCCAAAGACCTTTCCCAGCATTGAAAAATAGCGACCTACATGAAAAAGAAACTTCATTTTAATTCAATTGTTGTTATACAAAAACCATCATTAAGATTTTGGATAAAATTACAACATTAATGGGTGAAACAAAATCATTCGGCGATTGGAAATGGACAAATTCCCCAAATGGTTCAGGTAACTTCTTTTTAAATCGCCCGTAATTCTAAATGGTTAGATATAAAATTCATATTTTTGCACACAAATTTTCAAAATCAAATGAAGAACAATTATTGTATTATCATGGCAGGAGGAGTTGGCAGCAGATTTTGGCCGCTGAGCCGCACCGCCAGGCCCAAGCAATTTCAGGATATCCTGGGAACAGGAAAGACCCTAATCCAGCAAACATACGATCGTTTTTCCTCACTTATTCCCCCGGAAAATTTTCTGGTTGTTACCAGTGTGAGCTACAAGCAGATGGTACTTGACCAACTCCCCGAACTGGAGGAAAACCAAATTTTATCGGAGCCGCTTCGCAGAAATACAGCTCCCTGTCTTGCTTATGCCGCTCATAAAATTAAGATAAAAGACCCCGGTGCCAACCTGATCATTGCCCCCTCCGACCATCTCATCCTTAAAGAAGAGGAGTTCAGAAGTCAGATAGAAAAAGGGCTTGAATTCATCCGGGAGAAAGATGTACTGCTTACACTTGGCATCAAACCCAGCCGACCTGAAACAGGTTACGGTTATATTCAGGTAAAAAACGAAAATGCGTCGAACCATCCCGACAACTTTCATAAAGTCAAAACCTTTACCGAAAAGCCCGATATCGATATGGCCAAAATATTCCTTGAAAGCGGAGAGTTTTTCTGGAATTCGGGAATCTTTATCTGGTCACTTTCCTCCATCATGGAGGCTTTTAACACTCATTTGCCCGATATTTCTTCCCTTTTTGCCAAGGGGATAAAACTCTACAATACGGATGATGAAGTTCACTTCATCTCAAAAACCTACTCCGAATGCCGGGGAATCTCCATTGATTATGGGATTCTGGAAAAGGCAGACAACGTTTATGTACTCACGGCCGATTTTGGGTGGAGCGATTTGGGAACATGGGGTTCCCTTTACGACAACAAGGAAAAAGACGAAAATGGAAATGTCATCAGCGGAGAAAACGTGCTGACCTATGATACCCAAAACTGCATCATCAACCTGAATGATGAAAAAGTGGCTGTTCTTCATGGCCTGGATGGATACATTGTAGCGGAGTCAAACGATACCCTCATGATATGCCGCCGGGAGGATGAACAGCAAATAAAACAGTTTGTCACCGACGTGAGAATTCAAAAAGGGGATTCACTGGTATAAAAAAAACGGGGCCGCACCAAAAGTGTCAAATTTGATACAGCCCCGGATTATTGTTTTTGCCTTTTTATATGAGAAGAAGGATGTTTCTTCGCTGTCAGCAATTTAAGGGGTGCTTTCGTTTTCCCTGCCCCCTTCAGGCTGCTCCGGAATCACTTCAGGCAAGGTGCCTGTCCATTTTTTAATGCGGTAATTTAATCTGACTGTTAGCATATACATCACGGGAGCCAGCAGCAGGGTCAGGAAAGTAGCAAAGGTGAGCCCAAAGATGACGGTCCAGGACATGGGCCCCCAGAAAGCCACGCTCTCTCCGCCAATTGAGATTTGCGGATCAAAATTGGCGAATAGGGTAAAAAAGTTAAAATTGAGTCCCACTGCCAAAGGCAGCAATCCCAGAACCGTTGTGATCGCCGTCAGCAATACCGGTCGCAAACGGGTTTTGCCTGCATGAACAAGCGCCTCCCGCTGGACATCACGCGGCAAAAAGGCATTTTCGGGTAATCCCAAATCTTCGCGCTTTCGTTTTCG
>CAYTDH010000297.1:0-6177 GCA_964436325.1 uncultured Tangfeifania sp. | reverse complement strand
CAAACACCGAAGGAACCGGTCTGTAAGGAAAAGACCGGTTCCCTTGCTTACACTCGGTAAAAAAAACATTGATGACGATTTATGGCAAGGTTTTTTCGGGACAACCTGTACATGAACAAAAACAAAAAACAAAAAAAATGAACAACCAGTACAACACACTCGTGGAAGCCATCCAGGAGTTAAAAAAAAGGGGATTCTCCCATAACCTGAGGGTGAATAACAACGGAGAGCTGGAAGACAGCAACGGGGATAAGTATGGACCTTCAGAGGTGAAGTTGGTGGAATTTCACCGGTTCGAAGGGCTTTCAAATCCCTCTGACAGCAGCATCGTTTACGCCCTGGAAACTTCAGGCGGGGTCAAGGGGGCAGTAGTAGATTCCTACGGGGCCGATAGTTCGGAGACGACCTCGGAGTTTATAAAAAAGGTGGAAAAATAATAAGACTAACGAAGGGTTAATCATTTTTTTTTCTGCTCAGGGATTTGTTCAATCGCTTCAGATTTTCGATCACCCCATCTTTCCTGCGCCGGGAAACTGCTACCTCATGACCGTCTGAAAGCTGCAGGGATCCACCCCCGGTTTTAATATAAGCCACCACATGGTCCAGATTGACCAAATGGGCTTTATGCACCCTTATAAAGGAATAATCCCCGAGCAGTTCTTCAAATTCCACCAATGTTTTGGCTACCAAAAGGTGTTTGTTCCCCTCAAAGAAAATATGGGTATAGTTGCTTTCCCCCTGACAACGGATGATGGTTTTCACCTCTACAAATTCAATCCGGTCACCCACCGGAAGACCAATACGCGGATTATCGGGCCTATTGAGGTTATGGACCAATTGTTTCATCCGGAGGTTCTCCTCCTTTTCGCGAATACGGGAAGAAACCTTTCGAACGGCAGCCTGCAGGTCATCAATATTTATTGGCTTTAAAATGTAATCGGCAGCAGAAAAGCGGATGGCCCTGATGGCATAATTGCCGTAGGCCGTAACAAAGATGACCTCGAAACGAAAATCCTGCAGTTGCTCAAGCAATTGAAAACCATTGGCTCCGGGCATTTCAATATCCAGAAAAACCAAATCAGGATCGGTTTTTTCTATGAGCGCGCGGGCCTCCGAAACAGAAGTAGCCGAGCCGACCACTTCTGTTTCGGGACAATACGATTCCAGAATCCCTGCCAGATTCCCGCGACTGTGTTTTTCGTCGTCAACAATGATGGAACGGATGACCATATCGTCCTATTTCTTCAATTGTTCCATCAGCACTTCTTTGAGTTGATCGTTCCCCAGATGCATCATATGGGGATCAACCACCCTGCCCTCCCGGTCCACAAGGGCATAATGGGGTATTCCGTAAATATTGAACTTCTGGGTAAGGTAATTCCACTCATCAGAAGAAACCTTAAAATGCTCTCCATCAATTCCCGGAATCATCTCCTTGTAGGTTTTGGCCGGAGAGGTTGGATTGGTAATGTACACAAAAACAATGTCTTCGTCTTTCATTTCCTGTTTCAGCGGTTTTATCCGTTCAATTCCTGACCTGCAGGGACCGCACCATGTCGCCCAAAAGTCCACATAAACCACTTTCCCACGGAATTTTTTGATCATCGAATCAAACAGCCGGTCCCCTTCTGTTTTGAGCTCTGGTGTTTTGGCGACCTCTCTCACTTCCTGCTCGGCTTTTTTCCGGTAATATTCCGCCATCACCCTTTCTTTCAAATAACCAGTCTTTAACAAGGCCTTTGTGTTGTTGAAGTCGGTTTCACTTATTCCGGCGTTCGCATTCTTCAGCCGGGCCAGATAATTTTGCATGACTGCCATTTCAACGGGCAACCCTTCAGACTCAAATCCAAAAGCAAGAAGGTTATTGTTCACATTTTCAAGGGCAAAACGATTGGATAACTCAACCAACTCATCCCGGTATTTCTGGTTAAACTGCTGCAATACCCCGCGGTATGACTTCTGAAAATTCCGGCCTTTTTCATCACTATAGTCCTCCAACAGATTAAGACGCACAAATTCAAGCATGTCATTTTCTTCACCTGATAGTTTTGCTCCTTTGGCTTTCAATTCATCAGCAAGTGCGTTCAGACGGTGATAGTAACTTCCCTGCGGGTGTTTCAGATCAACGTACTTCAGCGATTGCAGCAAAGAAAAATATTCGTTGCTGCAAAAAGCCAGGTCAGCATTAACGGGCACATCATTCAGTTTTTGAAGCAAACCAGCATTCAAAACAGGCGGCACAAAAGGATCCGGGTTTTCCACATTCTCCCTGCGGGTGCGGTAAAAGTTCGCCATCCGGGCATTCTGAGTAAACGTCAGGGCATTTCGTGCGGCACGGAAGTCCACATCCATTCTTCTGATCTGCATGACCTTGTCACCAACCGCTTGCTCCCGGCCGATCGCTTCCAGCTTTTGAATTTCTTCCTTCCGGGTTTCCAGCACATAGTCGATATATTCCTGATCATCCATTCCCGGAATTTTTTCCAAAAAGGTCTGCTGGCTGGTGGCAACCGTTGAGGTGGCTTTCAGACTATAATTCATGGCAGCACTTTCCCCCATAAAGAGGGAGGGGCGATTTTCATCTCCGGTATTTGCCAAATGGAAGAGGGTTTTGCCTGGTTCAAAAAACAGGCGCTCCCCGCCGGAGGGAAGGCCAACACTAATCTCCTGCGGAAAATCCAGGGGGAACTCCACCGAAAAGCTTCCGTCTTGTTGTATGGGAATAACATACGATTCCTGCTGGTTATTGAGCCGATTCATAAAACGGATCAACCCTGTATTCACCCCCAACCGGGGAGAAAATCCCCTTATCACACCCCGGTAAATTACTTTTCCCGGGTCAATCAAAGGAGCTGTAAATCCCTCTTCATCATGAATACTTGCGGTATTTTCGAAATCTTTGGAATAACGCCGGGGAGTTGAATCCTTCATACGCATCAGGCAATATTCTCCTGCATCCGGCTGGCAGTAAAGTGACACCTGGTCTGTTCCATTTTGCAATTGAATCTTCCATTCCTTTTCTTCAGAGGTAACCATCCCGTAATTCCAGGTCTGACTGTCGAAAACGGCAAGCGAATCCAAAAAACTGAATGCCCACTGGCCATCTTCAGGTGAAAACCAATGTCCGAGCAATGTTTTGGGGATGACAGACCAGTGAGGAGGCTCATTGATTTCGAGGTCGTAGATTCTCCAGGGACGGGATGTTGTGCTGGGTTCTCCAAAATCAATACAGGCGGTTTCCGGGTCAATCGGCGGAAAATAGAGCTTGTAAGAAATCCCTCCCTCGGGAATCATAATCCACCCGGCGGCATCGGGCTCGGGGGCATCTTTTTTGGTCATAAACAGGGTGTCGGGACGACCCACAACCCGGATAAAACTCTTCTCCGCAATACCGAAACGTGAACCGGGCGGATGGCTCAAATGAAAAGACAAAACGGTTTCAGTGGGTGTAATCTCAATCCGGGTGATCCTGACGTTGGATTCATTACTGATTCCAAATTCCGGATTCTCAACGATTTTTTGGCTCCTGGAGAGCAGGGCAAGGGCCCCGAACAGGAAGGTTAAAAAAATGGCTTTCATGGTTTTTAAATTTTATGATACGAATTTATTTCTGATTCGGAAGAACTATAATCAACGGCGCACTTTACTTGCTGAACGTCTTAACCCATTTTTGAATCTCCCCGAATCAAATTATTCCACCCCCGGCGACCCAAAACAACAGAGAAGTTACAAAAAAAAACAAAACGTTCCTTCCTCCTATCCACCGGTACAATCCTTAATTTTTGATTCCCGGGAAATATCCCTTTCATTGCTTCACTTTTCATCGGGAAGGATTATTTCCACCCGTGTGCCGGTTTCATCCCCTTCCCGATCGGTAATGTTCAAATCATACCGCTCTCCCTGTTTTTGTTCCAGGATATCAAGCCGCTCCTTCATCAGTCTGGAGCCTTTCCCGTTTTTCTGTGTTGAAATCGTTTTTGCCGCGGCCCGGCCAATGCCATTGTCTTCGATGACAATACAAATCCTATCCTTTTCACTGTTGTCCGGTCCGCTGGCGCCGCACTTCTTCACCCCGATCTTCAGCCATTTCTCCCCGGTTTTGTGCTGCAATCCATGAATGACTGCATTTTCGGCAAAAGGCTGGAGTAACAATGAAGGAACCATGGTGTTGTTGGCATCGATTTCTTCGTCCACGGCAACGGAGAAATCAAAATCGAACCTCAGTTTTTCAAGATTCAGGTATTGCTGCGTCATCTCCAACTCTTCGGCAAGCGACACCTCCTCTTTTTCGGAGTTCTGCAGCACTTTACGAATCAATCCGGCAAAATCCGACAAATACAGATGCGCCTCGCGCCCTTTGTTTTGTTGCACCAGATTTTGAACGGAGTTCAGGCTGTTAAACAAAAAATGGGGGTTCATCTGCGACCGGATGGCTGTAAGCTCCAACTCACGCAGGCGCCGCTGCTGTTCTTGCTTCCGGAACCGCTGCCGAACCCGCCACTTCATGAAGAATAAAAAGAAAATAATAATAAAAAGGGCAATCCCCATCAGAATGATAATCGTGACCAAAAGGGATTTATCAAACCGGTTTTCTTCGGGCTGGCTGAGGTAATGTTTCACAAGATGAGTCGAATTCAAAGGATCCTCTCCATATCCGAGGCGGGTTCCGTTTTCATCATAAATGATAAAATTCCTGGGATACAGGGTGAAGATATCTTCCAGGCTGACCTCATCGTTCAACAAAAAGAGCTGATGTGCTTTCGGTTCGGCAGCCTCCAAATAATCGGTCCACTCTTTAAAATTACTGCCTTCCATAATCATCACATAATTGATTTCAGGATTCTCCTCAGCCAGGTCGTCAAAAAAATAACGCTCCACAGACCAGTCCCGTGAGACATAGAAAATAACCGGTTTCTTACCCAAAAAGTCTTTCATAAAAACCTCTTCCCCGGCAGGATTCAAAAAGGGAATACCGGGCACATAATCCTCGCTTTTCCATTTTACATGAGTCTGAATAACTTGCTCAATTTCCGCATTAAACTCCGAATCGTTGCAAACCCGCAGCATCAGGTCCAAATATTCATCGGCTTTGCGCTGAACAAAACGTTCGGTCTGGGAATCTCCCGTTGAAGTCCGCATTTTTGCCCGCAATAAAATATCGGCGGCCTGCCCATACAGTGCCGGCCCCGATAAAATCACCCTGCCAAACTCAATTTGTAATACCAGATCGCTATGGTAGCGGTAATCACTGATAACAACCGTAGGAGAATATTCAGGTATGAAAAGGCTGGACGTCTCCCGCTTTCGATCAAAAGAAAAAGAGAGGTAATCACGGACGAATTTCCGGGAATGAATGCCAAAATGATTGTATACCAGGTTGATGTTATAGGAGTCTAACCAGCCATTCAGAAGGTCCTCATCAATTCCCTCTACTTCACGAAGGTAGTATCCATAAGTCCGGGTATCCCTGCGAAGGATAAGATGAAGATAGTCCACAATGCCACACATCAGTTGGGCCTTTATTTCCTTTTTTATAAAAGCGTACGCACGGGGGTCAATTTTATGCTTATTCGACTCAAAAGTGGGTTCAAAATCTTTCAGCATAGATTCAAAATCCGAATAATCCATTCCGTAAAAAGACCAGTAAAGCTCTCCTAAACGGATATTTTCATCAAAAACAGGATGTTGCCTTCGAAAATCATTCATCAGTTGGGCTGCGTTGTTGAAATCTCCCTGGAACGCAACATTCCAGGGAAAAGAATTTCCTGTGGCATTGAAATGAATTTCACTGCCGGGCTCGGCATAAAAAACCAACATGGGAGGAGGTTGTGTGGTTTCCAACCCAAAATGAACATAGACCAACTGAGGATGTTCCAAATCGGTTTCTATCTGAAAAGCATTCTTTTCATCCAGAAAAACAACCTCCTGATGAAAAGTCAGTCCATGAAGTTTGGTTAAGAGCGAAAGCGTAACCTTTTTAAATTCCGGATTTTCAATGGTGCCTGAGATCTTCAGACGACCGGGTTCAACAGGTTTGCGCAATTTAAGTGAAAAATCCTTTTCATGATGGATGAGGTGATAACGTTTATTTTCGGGTGTTCTGACAGGATACCGGGTAGAATCAATTTCCACCGTTTTGAAATGAAGGAGTAAACCTTCTTCCTGGTTCATTTCTAT
>CAYTDH010000296.1:0-6207 GCA_964436325.1 uncultured Tangfeifania sp. | reverse complement strand
TCGGTGAGCCAGATATCGTTTTTCCGGTAGTTATTGGAATTTTCAAGCAAAGAGAGGCGCGGCAGGGTTGCGGTGCCTTTTGTTTCGGGTGTCCACCGTTCGGCAGAGAAGGTGGAGATGGATGTTTGCCCACGTAAAGGCCAAAAAACGCTTTTGGTATTGAGGAAGAGCGTTTGATTGGCAATTCCCTGAAAGAGGACATCCACGCCGAGGCCTTTCCATGCCAGTCCTGCGGTAGCGGCAAAATACATTTCGGGATAAGCACCTGCATAGCCCATGGGAACCACATCGAGCTGGTCAATCACGCCGTCGCTGTTCTGGTCCTTGTACTTTACATCACCCGGGCGAACTTCAGAAAAGAGTTGCCTCGGGCTGTTTTCTATATCCGCCTCATCGGCAAAAAAGCCAAGGGTTTCCAGGCCAAACTGCTGACCCACCGGATTTCCGGTCTGCTTCAGGTAATCGTAAGGTTGGAATTCCTCATTCATCTCCACAATTTCATTGCGGGCAAAGGAAAAATTCCCGCCGATGTGGTAGTTGAAATCGCCCATATGATCCTCCCAAAGGAGTGAAGCTTCAAAGCCTTGGTTTTCAACAATTCCTGCATTCTGAACAGGGCGCCCAACGCCAATAAGGGATGGCACCGAGCCATTGGTGGTTACAATGATATCGCTTCTTTTCTCATAGAAAGCATCCAGGGTTATCTGCAAGCGGTTCACCAGTTCCAGATCGAGCCCCAGGTTCGACCGTGATGATTTTTCGTAAGTTAAATCCTCAGCAGGAAGTTGTCCTTCCATGATACCACCGGTACTGTTATTGTTATCGGTAAAAAAGTAGGTGCCTCCCCCAAAAAAGCCCTGGTCATAAAGGTTGGGCGACATGATGTCGTTTCCGCTTAATCCCCACGAAGCCCTTATTTTCAGGAAACTGACGGCAGCATTATCCACGAGGAAATCTTCGCGGCTCACCACCCATCCTCCGGAAACCGCCGGGAAGAACCCATACCGGTTATTTTCGGGAAGGACACTGCTTCCGCTGTACGATAAAACACCATCGAGGAAATACCGGTTTTTAAAGCCATAGGAGGCGAGGGCCATAACATTCTGATGGAGAAACGTATTGTACTGCCCGTCATTTACCCTTTTATCCTGGTGAAACATGAGGTTGGTTTCCAGGTCATGGTCATCCCATGAAGTAACATAATTGAGTTTTCCGGTTACGGTGGCATGGCGGCGCTGTCCTCCAAAGCTGTCGGATGCCTGCAGGTCGGTATCGCTGCCATAAGCTGCGGCCGTTGTATCTATAATAGCTCCGGAAGAGGGGTCTCTTGAAACAGCCAGGCTTTCATAAACAAAACCACGGGTTTTGCTTTCCCAGTAAGCGGCCCGGTTATCGTAACCTACTGCCACCTCTGCCGATAATCCCTCCAGCCAGGCACTCAAATCCTGGATAAGGCGTCCGTCGGCATTGATTTCCCGGCTGTGCGGCATCCGCAAGCCGGTAGATGATACCAGGGCAACGGGGTTATTGTCGTAATATTCGGTTCCGCCCCATTCGTCATGGGGTGTTTTGAGGGGGAAGGCCCCCGACGGAACGCTGTAAAGCGCATCAAAAATACCCCCCACCCTTGCTCCGGGCTCTTTCCGGCCATCGATATTCCCGGCTACATTCACCAGAAAACGGGTAGTGGGTGTCAAGTCCATATCCAGATTGGTCCGGAAATTGAAACGGTCGTATTTCATCTGGCTGTTGTACCTGTCGTCGAGGGTGGTGTTGTCAAACAGCCCCCGTTCATTTTGATAATTCAACGACACAAAATACTTTACCGATTCACCGCCGCCCCGGAAGCTGGCGTTAAAATTCATTTTTGTTCCATAATCACGAAGCGTTTCATCGAACCAGTCCACATTAGGAAAGAAATAGGGTTGATTTCCTGTCTGAAAGTCTTCCAGATCATACTCCGAGTAAACAAATGGATTTCCATCGAGGGCACTGGCTTCATTTACCGCTCGTGCATAATCGTATCCATCCAGAAATTCGGGAGTCCGGAACGGCATGGTATATCCCTGGTCAAAAGAAAAATCCACATGGAAAGAGTTGTATTCCCCCCTTTTGGTGGTAACGAGAAGCACCCCGTTGGCTCCTCTCTGACCGTACATGGCCAGGGCAGCACCGTCCTTAAGGACAGAAACACTTTCGATCTCATCAGGAGAGAGGGAAGATAAGTCCCGTTCAAATCCGTCGACCAGAACGAGAATGGAACTGTTGTTCAGGGTTCCCAATCCGCGGATAAACATATCGGGTTGCCGGCTGAAAGGTTCTCCGCCGTTTTGCAGCACTGTTAAGCCCGAAAGCTGGCCATATAAACTTTCAGCAGGATTATTGACCGAACTTTTGGCAATATCGTCGGCATAAACCACATCGATGGAAGAGGTGATGCGTTCTGCATCCTTCACTCTTCCATACCCCAGGTGAACCTTTTTTTCATCATTCCCCAGGGTTACCTGCATATCTGCGGTTTGTGCAGGCACAATTTTTACCATATCGCGGAAAGAAACTTTTATCAGTCCCCCGGGCATGGCATTGAACGATGCCTCACCCGTTTCGTCGGTTTTCAGTGCCACATCGGGAAGGTTTAAAAGTTCTACGCCGGCACCGGCAAGAGGGCTACCCTCCTCGTCGGTGACTTTAACCGTGAGGGTGTTATCCTGCCCCGTTACGGGAAGCACGAATAAAAGCAAGACCAACAACCCAAAAAACTTCATAGATTTTATTATCGTTTTCATTTATTCTCGTTTAATGCATTAATAATTTTATTCCCATCCCGGGTTTTGAACCAGGCCATATCCTTTATTCACCTCATCGGGCGGAAAAGCACTCAAATACCATTTGGGTGACCAGTTATCCTGCCAGTAGCGGCCGGGTAATTCAACCGTTTCATAGGTAAGTGAGCCATCCTCATTTTTATAGGTATCCACGCCATGCAGTTTCTGCTGAAAGACGTCGGCTTGTTTCCAGCGAATCAGGTCAAACCAGCGTACTTCTTCGTACCCCAGTTCGCAGGCACGTTCCTTCAAAAGCGCTTCCCGGAATTCCTCCTGCGACATTCCGGCAGGAAGGTCTTTCAGTCCCACGCGATTTCTAACCCGGTTGACCGCGGCATACGCTTCGGCATTGGGACTTCCGTTGGCTTCGTTGAGCGCTTCGGCATAGGAGAGGTAGATTTCACTCAGCCTGAGATAGGGCCAGTGAACGATGGAGCCGAAAGAGGAGGCCCAGTTTTGGTCGAGCAGGTGTTTCCGAAGAAGAAACCCGCTTTTTCCTTTGGTGCCATTGGGATTCGTTCTTTCACGGCCCCCTATCCACAATTCCGCGGTTCTTCCCTGAAACTGGTCTCCATTAACGAGTACCGTTTCATAAAGGCGCGGATCGCGATTAGCCCAGGGATCGTCGGGGTCCCATCCCGATTCCGGGTCATCGATGGGGGTCCCATCGGCCATGTCGAACATATCGACATACTCTTTGGTGGGGCTACCTATCCCGTAATTTCCGGCACTTTGGTAGAAATAATAATCGTGGCTCCACTTGCCGGGGGATTTAAAACGCACCCGGGTACTAATGAGGGTTTCTCCGGTTCCCCGCTGGTAGTATGCATCCTGAAAATCCTGGCGGTAATTTCCGGTGTTCACCAGACCATATCCACCCTGGGCGTCAATTTTATCGAGCAATTCTTTAGCTGCCGTGGCAGCGCGGCTCCACAATTCAGCGTCATAGCCTCCGTGCCAGGTCATATTCTGAGAAGATGCCTCACCTGCCAGGTAAGGTTCGCTGTCGTTAAACAGCGGACTGGCGCCAAAAAGCAGGATGCGGGCTTTCAGTCCCATAGCAGCAGCCTGCGTAAACCGGCCATCCCAGTTCGAAAGGTCTTCGATCACCCACGGCAAATGGGGAATGGCCTCATCGATAAGCGCCACAATGGAGTCCAGCGTAGCTTTAGAGGACAACCGCGGCAGATCAGTATCTTCAGTGGGAATATACGCATGGTTTACCCAGGGAAGACCGCCAAAATGCCGGTACATATCGGTATAATGAATGGCAATCACCATTTTGGCCTCGGCCTTCAGTTGTTCGAGATAGTCTGCCGGCACATCGGGTATGCGATCGGAACTTTCAATAAAATTCCATCCGATACGGATGCCGTCCCAGCTCTGTTCCTGGATATAATGGTATTTGGTGTTGCTGGCATTGTTTTCAACGGCAGCGCTGTACTGACCGGAGTAGTAGCGTTGGTTTACCCCTCCCCAGCTCAGGAAACTGTGGTTTAAGTCGGTGAGCGATTCCAGAATATCCATGCCGATCTTATTCCCCTTGGCCGACCAGTTCAGGTTCAACCCATAGGGAAGGGTCCGGTATCCCTGCCACAAATACCTTTCAGCCAGTTCAAGCGAACTGAATATGGTATCTTTGGTGACGTCAACACTGGGTTCCTTTTCAAGGAATTCATTCCCGAATTTCACCTCTTCGCATGAACTCATCAAGGCTCCCAGTATGGCAATGAAAAATATATATTTTATCAGCTTCATTTCGTTGTATTTTATATGATTAGTGATCCCTTCGGGTTAAAAATTAACATTGAATCCCACATTGTAGATTTTGGTTAACGGATAGGTCGAACGGCTTCCTGTCCGGGTTTCGGGGTCAGTAATATCCAGACTGTCAAAAGTCAGCAGGTTGTATCCGTTCAGGAATGCCCTCAGTTTGGATATGCCCAGCCGCTGCAGGAATCCACCGGAGAAGTTATACCCCACTTCAAGGTTTTTCAGGCGGAGGTAAGAGGCATCGCGTAACCAGAAGTCGGAACCTTTGGTATTGTTATTTTGCCCGATAAGGGTCATTCTCGGATAAGTGGCTTCATCAGCCGTTTCGGGCGTCCACCGGCCATCGGCCATGTATTGCAGCAAAGAGCGGTCTTGCGTTGCACCGAAGGCCACACGGTAGGTCTCTCCCAAAAGCCGCGAGGTATTGGTTGCCCCTGCCCACGACATGGAAAAATCCAGGTCTTTCCAGCGGAAACCGGCATTGGCTCCAAAGGTATATTCAGGATACTGGGGATAGCCGATGGCCCGTTGGTCATCCTGGTTGATGGTCCCGTCGTCATTCAAATCTTTGTACACCATATCGCCGGGCTGAAGGTCATATTGATGGTCGGGGACCTCTTCACTGCCCACATCGGCTTCACTGAAGAAACGATCGAATATATATCCAAACGGCTGGCTGACAGCATGACCGGTACGATAGAGGTAATCCTCATTTTGCGGAACCTCATCCATAAAGACAATGGTGTTTTTGGCGTGCGACATGTTCAGGTTGATCCAGTACCGCAGGTTGCCATTCACCTGATGATTCCACTTGGTTTCCAGTTCAAAACCTTCATTCTCGACTTCTCCGATATTCACGGCCGGAAGGTCGAAGGCCAGATAACCAGGAACGGTGCCACGGTAGGTCAGGATGTCCTCCCGGTTCTCGAGGAAATAATCGAAATTAATCCCCAGGTTTCCATTGAAAAGCTTCATATCGAAGCCAATATTTTGTTTTGCTGCTGTTTCCCAGGTAACAAAAGGATTTCCGATTTGCCCTTCGCTGGCTGCGGTTTGATTGGTGGGATTATCGGTCCCGAAGTTATACCCCCCGGAAGAGGCAATGTAACTGTCGGGCAGGTAAAGAAAACGGTCGCCGCCGATTTTGTCGTTTCCGACAAGTCCGTAGGATGCGCGCACTTTCAGGTAGTCGATGAGGGGAACGGCACCAAAAAAGGATTCTTCGCTGACGATCCATCCTCCTGAGAATGCCGGGAAAACTCCGAATCGCCTTTCGCGGGCAAAGTTCTCGGAACCGTTATAACCGATATTGAAATCGACCATGTATTTGGTATTGAAATCATAAGTAATCCGGCCCACAAGCCCAACAAGTCCGGTGGGAATTTCGCGGAACTGATCGGGGTAATAAACCTTGTTTTGGTTGTACAGTACCAGTCCGCCCACATTATGGTTTCCGAAGGACCTGTTGTAATTAAAGCCTGCCTCCATATACCAGTTCCTGCCTTTCCCATAATTTTCATAATAGCCCAGATTGCCATCCGAACCGGCTTTGCGGTAAACAACGGACATATCATCGGGAGCAGTCTCGTCCAAATCTTTCCGGTAGTAA
>CAYTDH010000295.1:0-6221 GCA_964436325.1 uncultured Tangfeifania sp. | reverse complement strand
CCCAAAAAATCCAATAAAAAGTCAAAAAAAGTACAAAAAGAAAACCCGGACGGAACCATTGAGGAACAGGAGGTTGTGAAACCAACTCATATAAAAGGCCCTCCAACTTCCTATAAAGAGGCCGCAGAGAGTGCAGAGGTTAACCGGAAAAAGAAATTAAAAGAAATTGCCCTCACGGCCCTGGAATATCATTTACAGATACAGGAATATGAAGAAACCAAACAGCACGGTAAGTATGACCCTAAAAAAAGGAAGATCGTAACTGAAAAGATGGAGAAGGTTTTGAAGCGTAAAGACCCAAACCCGATGCTGATACGGTTTGCCCTGGAAAATGTAGATGCAGAAAACTTTAAGAGGAAGCAGGAAATTGAACACAGGGGCGAGAATCCATTTATGGCCCTTATGAAAGCCTTAGATACGGGAGATAAAAATGAGTAAGGAATCAATATCTGAATATACAAAACACCTGGAAGCATGGCGGGCAGATTGGAGTCTATTTGCCAGGCAAGTTTTGAAGGTTACTTTGGATGAACAGCAAGCCGCAATATTGAGGGATATTCAAACCGAAAGGCGTGTTTCAGTTCGTTCAGGTACCTCACGGGGAAAGGATTTTGTTGCAGCGGTTGCTTCACTTTGTTTCTTATATCTGACCCCCAGTTTTGATAAAGAGGGTAATTTTCATTCTGCAAAGGTGGTGAACACGGCACCCACAGGCAGGCAGATTAAAAATATTATGATGCCGGAAATAAGTAAGCTGTTTAATAAAGCTAAGTTCTTACCTGGTAACTTACAGTCAAAGGGTATCAGGTTTGATGATTATAAAGAATGGTTCCTGGATGGATTTAAGGCAGAGGAAAACAATGTGGAAGCCTGGTCTGGTCTTCATGCTCCGAATATAATGGTTGTGGTTACTGAGGCCAGCGGAGTAAGTCAGACAATGTTTGACAGTATTGAAGGGGTTTTACAGGGTAATTCCAGGCTGGTTTTAATCTTTAACCCTAACAGAACAACCGGAGAGGCTTATTATTCAACACGTTCACCATTATACACTAAGCACAAATTGAATTGCCTGGATGCTCCAAATGTTATCAATAAAGTCAGACAGTTGAATGGAGAAATAACAGAGGACGAATATAATAAACTTCATATTCCTGGCCAGGTGGATTATGACTGGGTTGACGAAAAGTTCAAGAAGCCTGGCTGGGTTACCCAGGTAAACGAAAAAGATGTTGACCCTGGTAAGCTTGATATAAACTGGGGCGGCAAATGGTACCGGCCAGGGACGTTGTTCAGGGTTAAGGTGCTGGGGGAATTTCCAGAAGAGGGGGACGATGTATTGATTCCGCTTAATTGGATTGAGGCCGCAAATGAACGCTGGAAGGAAATAGTTGAGAAAGCTGAAAGAAAGTCAGACCCGTTAAGGCTGGGGGTTGATATTGCTGGCATGGGAAGAGATAATTCAGTTTTTACGTTCAGGTATGAGAATTTTGTGAAAGAGTTTAAGACTATATCAAATATTGCAAAGAAAGCGACAATACACATGGAAGTGGCTGGCCAGGTTGTTGATTATTTACAGCCAGACCCCAGGACAAAGGCCTATATTGACACAATTGGCGAAGGTGCTGGGGTTTATTCCAGGCTAAATGAACAGGGGTTTCAGCAAGCGATAAGCGTTAAAGCCAGCTACGGAACCGGAGGGCTTACGGATGAAACAGGGGAACGGTCATTCAATAACATGCGTTCATATCTTTACTGGATGATCAGGGATGCTCTTGACCCGTCCCTGGGTGGTCAGTTGGCCCTTCCTTATGATGAAGAGTTAACAGAAGAACTTTGTGATATTACATACAAATTTACCTCGAACGGAAAAATACAACTGGAACCAAAGGACGATATTAAGAAAAGAATTGGCCGTTCACCAGATAAGGCTGACAGCCTTTCCCTTACTTATTTTCCTGATGAATTTATTGACACATCAGAGGAAGAAGGTGAAGAATTTTACGGAATAGGATAAAAATATTTGAAAAATGACATTTGAAGAGTTTAAGACAAAAGCAGCCCAGGAAATAGCAGGAGAATTTACAGATGTTTTGAAACTTCTGGCCCCTGAAGATAGTGAGAAGCAGGAAACAATTGAGGAAAACCTAAAGCAATACAACTTAGAACACAAGATTCTTGACAGGGATGATAAAACCGTGGGAACCGGAGAGAATCAAAGGCTTATTGAAACCTGGAAGCTGGTTGTTCCCTTCCAGAAAAAGATCGTTAACCTGGCCACAGCTTTTTTGTTTGGCTCGAAGGTTAACCTGGTTCTGGATAGTGAGGAAAATGAATCAACTAAGAAAGCCTTCCGGGCATTAAAGAGGGTATGGAAAAAATGCAAGCTTGATTATCACAATAGGGAGCTGGCCCGTACAGTATTTTCAGAAACCAGAGCCGCTGAATTGTTTTACATTGAGAAACTTGCTGAAGAAAAGAAAATCAGGGCTTTACTGTTAAGTAAAAAGAAAGGTGATGATATTTACCCTCACTTCAATGAATATGGAAACCTGGTTGCATTTACCAGGAAATATAAAGTAAAAAGCGGTGACGGAAAAACGGTTGAAAGGGTGGATATTTACACCGATGAATACGTTTACCAGGCCATAAAGGGAGAAAATGACTGGGAGGTAACTAAGGAACCTAATCTTATCAAAAAAATACCGGTGATCTATTATGAGCAGGAAGCCGCTGAATGGTCAGACGTCCAAAGCCTGATTGAACGAGTTGAAGACCTTATTTCAAAGACAGCTGACACTAATGATTATTTTGCCAGCCCAGCGGTTGTTTCAAAAGGTAAACTGAAGACGGCACCGGAAAAGGGTGAAGTAGGTAAGTTCTTCCAGCTGTTACCGGAAAAAGTGGATGGGAAACCTTTTTATGGCGACCTGGAATATTTAACCTGGGATTCGGCACCTGAAAACATAAAACAGGAATATGATATTTTAAAAGACCTGATCAATTACATGACTGCCAGCCCTGACCTTTCGTTTAATAACGTTAAGGGGGTGAGTGATCTTTCAGGAATAGCAATGAAGTTCATGTTTTTTGATTCCATACTGAAGGCTCAGAACAAAGAAGAGATTTTTGGTGAAGGCCTGGAAAGAAGAATAAACCTGTTAAAACAGATCATGTCCGTTGCAAACGTTAATGATGCAGGGGCCTTGAAAGAGCTTGAAATAAGTGTTGAGTTCCAGGAAGCCCTTCCAGAGAATATTCAGGAAATGGTTGAAATGCTCAGCGTTGCAGTTGGTGGTAAACCTGTAATTTCCCAGGAAGGGGCGGTAAAAAGAAACCCAATGGTTGAAAATGCTGAAAAGGAAATTGAGAATCTGAAAGAGGAAAGTAAACAGGCTCAGAACTTTTCAGAATCCTATGAATAATTTTAACAAAAAAGGGGTGAAAAAGATGTTACTTTTTTACCCTTTTTGGTATTATATTAGCAATGAAAATTAAGCGGAAATGAAAGAAGATGCTGAAAAAAACGTGCAAATTAAGGAAGCTGAAGAGGTGCTTTATAAATTCCTGAAGGCCTGGCAAAAAGGAAACAAAGGGGCCATGTTTAGGAATTGTCAGGAAACCTGGAAAGCTAATAATAGTAAGGCCTGGCTGAACATCTTAACTGACAGCAGGCCTGGTTCTTTCGATATTGTAAGTCACAATATTGTTGGTATATTTGCCGTTGATTTTATCGTTTCAGTTAACAACCAAAAAGCAGAGACAATTCGCTTAATAAATGAAAGCGGCCCCTATAAACCAGGAAACGGAACCTGGGGGGTTAATCCTATTAGTGCAATTAAAGTAATTAGAAACTCTAAACAAACGTTTTAAGATGAAAAAAGAAGCCAAAGAGGTACTGACAATGGTTCTGGAAGCATGGAAGGAAGGCAGGCAGGAAACCATGTATGAATTGACTTCAGAAACATTCAAAGAAGAATACTCTTACCATGAATTTATTGACAATTTACCGTGTTTGCGATTAAAAGACTATCTGTTTACCGGCAAAAGCATTGTATTTAAAGATTTGCCTTATGTAGATTTTGAGCTGGTAATTACTGATCATGACAAAGTAATTACAGTACCGTCCAGAGTTATCTGTGAAAAGGGGGCTTACATGCCTTCAGAATTTGGAACGTGGGGCTGGTACCCTAACGTTCAGTTAAAACGAGCCTATGGCTTCAGAACGGGAAAAACGCTGGGAAAAGCTGAAGTATCAAAACATATTAAAAAGAAACAAGGTTACCCAGGACATATTCGACAATGCCTCCATTGCCCTGGGGTACGAACTTCAAAAGTACAAGCTGAAAGGTGAAGCGTATAATTTCACCTGGACAAAGAATAAAGGCCTTGAAAAGAAGGTAAACGCTATCATAGGAAAGGCAGCAACCGACCTGGAAGAAAATGTTGCGGCTGGCATGGTGGAAAACTGGGGCCTGGCTAATCAAAAAAATGATGAACTGGCCAGCATTGCCCTTAGAAATGCAGCCCTTACCAGCGGACACCGGAACGCTTACTTTCAGAACAATGTCGCTGCCTTAAATGCCTTCATAAACCGTACTGATGCAAATGGCCTGGATTTGTCCAAAAGGGTATGGAACATCAGGAAGCAGACAAAAAATGAGGTTAAAACCTTCATAGCAAACGGCCTGGCCACGGGAAGAAATTCAGCAAGCCTGGGCCGTGACGTAAAGCAGTTCCTAAATGAGCCTGAGAAGCGTTTCAGGCGTGTCAGAGACCCTAAAACTGGGAAGTTGAAGCTAAGCAAGGCGGCAAAGCAGTACAAGCCAGGACGGGGCGTTTACCGTAGTTCAGTAAAGAATGCTCAGCGGTTAACCAGGACGGAAACAAATATGGCCTTCAGGCAAGCTGACTATGAAAGAACTCAGCAGCTTGATTTTGTAACCGGAATAACGGTTCATTTGTCAGCCATGCACCCAGTTACAGATATTTGTGACTACATGCAGGGCGATTATCCTAAAGGTTATAAATTTACTGGTTGGCACCCTCATTGTTTTTGTTACCAGACTACGAAATTGTTAAATGAGGATGAATTTAAGACCTGGGTTAAGTCAGGGAGGATTCAGAATAAAAGCCTTACCAGCAAAATTCCTGTTAATGCCTGGAATTACGTTAAAGCGAACGGGGAGAAATATAAGAATTACAATACAGTCCCTTATTGGCTGAAGGATAACCACAGCCTGAACACGTTCTTCACAAAAGGGGCTAAATACAAGCCTTATGTTGCTGAGTTTACGAAAGTTGTTAAGGGTAAGAAGGTAACAAAGTCTGGCAAACTGGTTGATAAAACGGTAACCGAAAAGGCTTATATTGAGGTTGAAGGTTATGAAGAGGCAAAGGATGCAATTGTAAAGTATTCGAAAGAGGTGCCGGAGGAAATTACTGAGGCCGTGAGGATTTACACCGGAAGCACACATGATCAAATAAACCGGTGGTTAAGGCTGCCAGACGGCCATGACCTGAAGGAATCTTTAAGGGACAGGAAAAAAACCTGGGAGAGATACACGAAAGAGATACAGACCTATTTTGAAAAGGCCCCCAGGTACAAACAGCCGAAAGATGTTGATTTATGGCGTGGAATGAGATTAAGAAAGGATTCTGACTTTGGTAAACAGTTCGTGAAAAACCTTAAACCAGGAAACAGTATTGATGACCCTGGTTTTATGAGTACAAGTTATGAATGGAATAAGGCTGATAATTTTGTTGACTTCAGGGTGCCGGAGTACAATCACTTTAAATTCATGTTAAAGGTTAAAGGCAGTAAAAAAGGGATAGCGGTTGACAATATAAGTAAAATAAAAGGGGAACAGGAAGTTTTATTTAATACCGGTTCAGAATGGATAATTGATGAAGTAAAGCCATTAAAGGGTGATCGGTGGGAAGTAACAATTTATGAAGCAGAATAATTATGAGTAAAGAAAAAGAATCAAAATTTGTAGGTGGTGAACACAGTTTTCATTTTCCAATTTGTAACAGGTGCAAACATCATACAGGATGGAGAAGATGCTCAGCATTTCCAGACGGTATTCCCAGTCAGATAATAAAGGGTGAAAATGATCATAAAAAGCCCCTTATTGGCCAGGGAAACAATATAACGTTTGAGCCTATAAAAGATTAAAGACCCTGTTTTTTTTGTCGTAAAAGACAAAAGTTTGAAACCCCCT
>CAYTDH010000294.1:0-6227 GCA_964436325.1 uncultured Tangfeifania sp. | reverse complement strand
TAAAATGATGCAGATTGCTCTTAAGAAAAGCAGACTGAAGTTATTTTTTCCGGGACAGTAAGTTATTTTCCAAATCCGGAAAAAAATTCAATAATAACCATAATAGAGGTACAGGGCTCCATAACTCCAGTTCGGGCCCTTCATTCCCGGGTAATTGTAACGGTCCATCATGAGCGCCACATACCGGAACGGATACCCTTCAGGCAACTGGACGATGTTGGGCCAGACTCTTGTTCCGGATGTTTTGTCCCAGGGAGGTAAATCCATTTTTAAGGTACCTTCTTCTTTGAGGTCAGGGTAGGAGTAAATGAAAATCTCTCGCGCAGAACTCCCGGAGAAACAGTATCTTGTGTCTCCTATTTTTTGTATGGAAGTGCCCGTGGAATTATGTTTTACCGGGCCTGCTATTTGTTTAAACCCTTTGTTCCAGTGGTCCGATTCCAGGACAATAGCTTTGTAGCCGTTTTGGTTGGTGCATGTTAGCATCCGCCATTTACGGGCTTCAGCATCAAAAATCAGATGCGGGTCTTCAATGTCCCCCACCATTCCAAAAGGAGTGGCATCCATAACTGAAAAACCAAAGCGGGGATCCTTCTTACTCTCTATAGCGAGCAATTGTTTCTCTTCCTCCGGATCGGCATAAGCGGTGAATCCGGTGGTTAAGCCGCGCCAGATATTATGGCGGCGATCAAAAAAGACATGAGAGGCAATTTCATTCCGGAGAATGCCATCGTTGCGGTCAAAAACAATAATTCCTTCTAACCGGATGTCAAACACGGTGGGATTCAGGCTGAAAACACCCTGAATATGATGGGGTAAAGCCCGCCCGCGGATCGACATCGTGTACCACAATCGCCCCTGGTCCAGCATTGGCTCCCCGTTTTCATAGGTAATGGCCCGCATGTCGGCAAGCCCGACACCGGTAGTCAGGGCCGATTTTACTTTTTTTACCGAAACCGTACTGCCGCCTTTTTGATTTAGAAAAAGATGAGACTGAAAGGTTTGGATACATTTCTTTTGACGCAGATCGAGAAATTGGTTGAAATCA
The DNA here is from genome assembly GCA_964436325.1 of uncultured Tangfeifania sp. GTDB lineage: Bacteria > Bacteroidota > Bacteroidia > Bacteroidales > Prolixibacteraceae > Tangfeifania. The sequence continues at coordinate 5,179 of CAYTDH010000294.1, read as the reverse complement.
CTTTGCCCGATAATAACAGGTAATCCTTTATCTGCAGTGTACAAAACCATTCCGCTGCCCAACATTTGAAGAATGATGGATTCACCGGTTTTTTGGCCTTCCGGATTGTTGATAGCAACCGGCTCATCTGCAATAACAACCGAGTCCTTTAGTACTTTTAGTCGCACACCGGTGATCAGGTTATCTTTGAGTCCAACCGTGATAATAAATTGTTCTTCTTTTGCCGGGGCTGAAAATTCAAAACCTATTTTCCCCCTGCCAGACCATGAAGCCAAATCAATCCGGTAAGTGGCAAAGGGGTTAAACCCTCCAAACCAAATAGAAGTCTGACTCTCTTTTTCCGAATCAATAATAAGCTTATCTTCAATTATCCGGATTTTTGCCTGATATGGTAAATAGTGTTTTGTGGGATGCATCGAAGGCATTCCTGTTATTTCACCGGGATTCAAATTTGCAAGCGGAATCGATTGCTTCTCATCAAAGATTAATCTTTGTGTGGCTTGTCTTACAAACCGGATTTCTGTAGGGGGCACCTGATTTTGTGCGGGGAGGTCATGCGAAATGATCAGAGCCAAAAGCAATGGGATGTGCTTATAAGAAAAACGAAAATAATTCATCATGGATGTTTTTTGAAAAGAATTCATTGTTAAGAAGTTTTTTCTTTATTCACTTTGTTGGGTTTTATGTTTTTTTTGAAATGCTTGCATACGGGTTTCAAACCGCATTTTTCACATTTCGGTTTCCGTGCCACACAGGTATAGCGGCCATGCAGAATAAGCCAGTGATGTGCCCGGGGAATCAGGCCCTCAGGAATGTATTTTATCAGTTGCATTTCAGTAGCCAGTGGTGTCTTCGCGTTGGTAGTCAGTCCAATGCGTGCAGCAACTCTAAAGACATGTGTGTCAACAGCAAGGGCGGGTTTTTGGTAAATGACGGAAGCAATAACATTGGCCGTTTTTCGGCCTACCCCCGGCAGTTTCTGCAATTCATTGACGTCATCAGGGACTTTGCCGTCAAACAGTTCGATGAGTTTTTTTGCCATTCCCGAAAGGTGTTTGGCTTTGTTGTTTGGATAGGAACAGCTTTTGATGTATTCGAAAATATCAGCAGGCTCCGCCTGGGCCATTTTATAAGGGTCAGGGTATTTTTTCAGCAATTCAGGGGTAATTTGATTTACCCTTTTGTCGGTGCATTGCGCCGAAAGAATAACGGCTACAATCAAATGAAAGGGATTTTGATATTCCAGTTCGGTTTCTGCCACAGGCATGGTCTCTTCAAAATACCGGATGACGTAATCAAATAATTCCTTTTTCCGCATCTTTTCTTTTTTAGGCAAAAATAATTGATTTTTTTTCTTTTTAGGTGTAACATTTTTCCGATCCCCGAGTCTTACTTGTAAAAGCGTACTATTGGAATCCGTTTCACCCTCTTTTTTGAAATGGTTTTAAATTTAGTATATTAAACAGCCAATGAAAAGCCGGTATTTGCCGGCTTTTTTGATTCATTTTCTACTTTTACAAAAAAGATATCATGAAACCATTTCTGCAGGCAGAAAATCTTTCGAAACGATACGGCGAACTCATACTTTTCGAGCATATCTCTTTTACTGTTTTTGAAGGTCAGAAAGTGGCCATTATCGCACGGAATGGTGCCGGTAAATCAACCCTTCTCGACCTTCTTGCAGGGAAAGATACCCCCGACGATGGGACAATTACGCGCTCAAATGATGTTGATATCGGTTACTTTGAGCAGGTACCCCGTTTAAATCCTTCACATACGGTTTTGGAAGAAATTTTTCAGGCCGATAACGAAAAGTTAAGAACGGTGAAAGCGTTTGAGTTGGCCCTGGCAAACCATGATCAGAAAAAGATTACGGAGATTTCTGCAAAAATGGATGAACTGGATGCCTGGGACGCAGAAGTGGAAATCAAACAAATACTCACCCGCCTGCAAATAACCAATCTGGAGCAGCCTGTCGGCCAGTTATCGGGGGGACAACAAAAAAGGCTTGCTCTGGCAAAAGTGTTGATAAATAAACCGGCCATGCTGATTCTGGATGAACCTACAAATCACCTCGATCTGGAGATGATTGAATGGCTGGAATCAACTTTGGGGAAAACAAATTCAACGTTGTTGATGGTGACCCATGACCGGTATTTCCTGGACCGGGTATGCAATGAAATTCTTGAAATGGAAGACAATCAGATTTTCCGGTATTCGGGAAATTACTCCTACTTTCTCCGGAAAAGAGATGAAAGGATTGAGGCAAGACAGGCTTCCGTGGCCAAAGCCAGAAATCTCCTGCGAACCGAACTTGAATGGATGCGCCGCATGCCCAAAGCCCGCGGCCATAAAGCCAAATACAGGGTTGATTCTTTTTATGACCTGAAAGAAAGGGCGCAGCAAAACTTGAGTGAGGACCAGGTTGAAATGAATGTGAAATCAGCGCGGCTGGGGAAAAAAATTGTGGAGATGGAACAGGTTTCCAAATCCTATCCTGGGGTACCGCTGATAAAGGATTTCTCCTATAAATTTTCCCGTTTTGAAAAGGTGGGGATTGTGGGGAAAAACGGGACCGGGAAAACCACTTTTCTGGACCTTATTACCGGAAAAACCAAACCTGATGAGGGAACGATTGAAATCGGACAAACCATTAAGTTTGGCTATTACCGTCAGGAGGGTATCTCCTTTAACCCCAGGGAAAAAGTCATCGACGCGGTCAATAAAATTGCCGAATACATTGTTTTTGAAGATGGCTCCCGGATGTCAGCAGGACAACTTTTGAACCGGTTTCTTTTCCCACCCGAAGTGCAGCATAATTTTATTGAGAAACTGAGTGGGGGAGAGCAACGCCGGCTTTACCTCTGTACGGTATTGATGCAAAATCCTAATTTTCTGATTCTCGACGAGCCTACCAATGATCTGGATATCATGACGCTCAATGTTCTGGAAGATTACCTTAAGTCCTTCGAAGGGTGCGTGGTGGTGGTTTCGCACGACCGCTTTTTTATGGATAAAATTGTTGACCATTTGTTTGTTTTTGATGGAGATGGAAGAATCACTGATTTTCCGGGAGATTATACGACCTACCGGCAAAGCCTGGAGCTAAAAACAAAGGAGGATAATCAGAAAAAGAGTGCTGAAAAAAAGTCAGTTCAAAAAAAGAAGGAGAATAATGTTCTTGAGCCAGAGGAAAAAAGCAAAAAACTGACGTTTAAGGAAAAACGCGAACTGGAAAAGCTGGAAAACGAAATGGCTGTTCTCGAAGAACAAAAAATGGAATTGGAAGCAATGTTGAATTCAGGCAAGCTCAATCATGAAGCACTTTTTCAAAAATCTGAAGAGCTTGCCTTTATAAAAAGCCAACTCGACGAAAAGGAATTCCGCTGGCTTGAATTGAGTGAAAGGGAATAAAGGGAATGGGGATTAGCAATCAGATGTCGTCAAAGTCAACATTTGTGAAGTCTTTTTTTTGCTCCTCGCTTTCTACCTGAACAGTTTCGTCTTTTGGTTCCTCTTCCTGCCTCCCTGGTTGGTTTTCGCGAATGTAACCGAGCACTTCTTCCAGACTTTCACTAAATTTTTCGAAGTCTTCCTGATAGAGAAATAGCTTGTGTTTCTCGTAATGGAATTTTCCGTTTTCTGAGAATTTCTTTTTACTTTCGGTGATGGTCAAATAATACTCATCGTTCCGTGTACTTTTTACATCGAAAAAATAAGTTCTCTTCCCGGCTCTGATGACTTTGGAATGAATCTCCTGTCTGAACCTTTCCTCTGGTTTTTTTCTTTCCTCATTGATGTCAACACTTTCCATGCTTACTGATTTTCGATTTTAAATTGGTTAGTATCTCAAAAATAGAAAAATAATTCAAAAAATCCCCGATATTCCAAATAATCCAATGTTTTGGTTTCCTGTTTGATGTCGGTACGCCGGGAAGTTTTTCAAACATGGCTTAAATGAAATAAATTGGGCAAAAAATCTTTTGTCCGGCACAAGCAGGTTTTGCGGATAAAAAAAGCGCAATGCGAGAGCGACTTCCAATACTTTTTCCTGGAAAGGCGACAGGGTTATCTTTGAATGCCCCGAAGCTAATTTAAAATGATTCTAAAAAAATGCTGTCCGGAAAACTGAATGCAATTCATTTCAAATGAACGGTGCTGCTTTTGGAGCCGGACTGTTTCCGGTTTTCAATCGGAATATATCTGGCCGGTAGCTGCCAGCAAAGTATTTTGAAGAAGCGAAACGCGGGTCATGGGGCCGACACCTCCCGGCACAGGAGTTATCCATGAACATTTCTCGGCGACCTCATCAAAAAGTACATCTCCCTTTAATTTCCACCCCGATTTGGTTTTGTCCGATTTTACCCGGGTTGTACCCACATCAATGACGACAGCCTCTTCCTTCACCATATGGCCTTTAACAAATTCGGGACGTCCAATGGCAGCAATCAGGATATCGGCATTCCGGCATACCTCTTCAAGGTTTTCGGTGCGGCTGTGGGCTACAGTTACCGTAGCATTGACCGATTTTTGCGACATCAGGATGCTCAGCGGGCGGCCTACGATATTGCTCCTGCCCACAATTACACAGTTTTTACCGCTGGTCTCAATATTGTAACGTTTCAGTAGCTCCACAATTCCAAATGGGGTAGCCGATATAAACGAAGGCAGCCCGATAACCATACGTCCTACATTTTCAGGATGAAATCCGTCTACATCCTTTTTCGGATCAATGGCTTCAATCACTTTTTGTTCATCAATATGAGCGGGTAATGGCAGTTGAACAATGAATCCGTCGATGTCGTCATCGTTATTCAGATCAATAACTTTGGCAAGCAATTCTTCTTCCGATACATCATCTTCAAACCGTACCAGCGAAGATTTAAAACCCACGACTTCACAATCTTTTATTTTGTATGCAACATAGGTTTCGCTTCCGCCATCATGTCCTACAAGAACAGCTGCGAGATGAGGAGTTTTACCGCCTTGTTCTTTGATTTTTTTTACTTCAGCAGCAATTTCCTGTTTCATTTCGGCTGCTGTTTTTTTGCCATCTATCAGTTCCATATTGTAGTTGTTTTAAGATTTCTCGCCAAGTCGCCAAGACGCAAAGGAAGGTTTAATATTTTTTTCCTTAGCGCCTCTGCGTCTTTGCGAGCGTTTTTAATTCTCGCGATCT
>CAYTDH010000293.1:0-6248 GCA_964436325.1 uncultured Tangfeifania sp. | reverse complement strand
TGTTACCCTGGAACAAAATCCAGGTTGGAATAATTAGGTGTTTTTTAATTTTTAAATTTACAGAAAATGAAAAAAATAATTTTGAAAACAGGTATCGTTGTTTTATTTGCTTTCTTAATCCAGGCCTGTGAACAAAGAATAGAACTTGACGCAGGACAATGGGAGACTGCAGCAGATATAACAAGTGGGGCATTTATGTTTGTCTGGGATATTGAAGAAGGTGTAGAAATTCCTGAACCCACTGGTGGTTCATTGGATAGAACAAAAACGACAATTGTTAGTTCAAGTAATGTTGATGCAGAAAATGCAATCGTATATGTTACCCTGGATGACGGAGTAGATCCCTCTGCACTTGGGTGTTTTATCTATTTTAACGGAGAAAAAATAGAACCAATTGATAATGCACCTGAACTTGGAGTTATCACTTCATGGTCAATAGGAACAGAATATCAATACAGGATTTATTCTGCAGACGGGCAATATAAAGATTGGACTCTAATCATTGAGTCCTGAAATTGGTGCATGCCAATCTTGATAATTAATAGCAGAAGGTTACAAGTTATACAGTCTTGTTTTGTTTATTAAGTCTGCGCTTGTTAACAAAAATGCAAATAAATCTTTTCGCATAGATTTAGTTTAGTTAGATTGAAGGCTCTAAGGGATTAAAACCCCTGGGGCCTTTAACTTCGTAAAGAAGATAAGATAAAACGGAAAAAAAGGTAACTTTATAATACTATAAATGAAACAATTCAAAAAAACATTGCTTTTAGCAATAGCAATTCAGATCATTCTTGCCACTACGCTTTTCGCGCAATCTGTGGATTGGCGCAATGTGAAACATGGTCACTCGATTTATTCGCATGGATATTGCGATCAACCTTATGTTGTTGTACTGGAAAACGGAAAATGGTTGTGTGTGTTTACCACAAACGCCGGTCACGAAGGGAGTAAGGGCCAACACATTGTAAGCAGCATCAGTGAAGACCAGGGTAAAACATGGTCGGAGCCGGTGAGGATTGAAGAACCGGGCAAAGAGTCGGCTTCCTGGGCAATGCCCTACCTGACAGATTTTGGCAGGGTGTATGTTTTTTATACCTACAACGGGGATAAAATTCATGAACTTGGTGAGCGAAAAAACATCAGGGAAGATATGCTGGGATGGTATTGTTATAAATATTCCGATGATGAGGGAAAAACCTGGTCCGAACGCTACAGGATAGACATCCCCAACAAACCGGTTGATTTAAACAACCAGTGGAACGGCGAGGTGCAGATATTCTGGGGCATTGGCAAGCCCATTGATTTTGAAGGGGGAATGATGCTGGCATTCACAAAAATCGGAAAGTATATGCTGGAGTATAGCGAAGGATGGTTGCTTCATTCCAAAAATATTAACAAACAGAAGGATCCCCGGAGGTTAACCTTTGAATTACTTCCGGAAACCGATACAGGCATAAAAAACCCGGAGCTCGGAGTGATAAATTCAGAGCAAAATATTTTTCAGCTAAACGACGGGACACTCTATTGCATGCACCGGACCGTATCAGGATATCCTGCCGAATCTTACTCCACAAATGGTGGCAAGACATGGACAACACCCCAGCCTCCGGAATACGAAAACGGAATTAAGCTGAAAAACCCCAGGGCCTGCCCCAGGATATGGAAATGTAACAACGGGAAATACCTGTTTTGGTACCACAACAACGGAGGATGGAATTTTGGTGTACGAAATCCGGCATGGATAAGCGGAGGGATTGAGAAGGACGGCAAAATCATCTGGAGCCAGCCTGAAATATTGTTGTATGAAGAAAATCCCGCTATCCGGATGAGTTACCCGGATTTGATTGAGCAGGATGGGAAATATTGGATTACCGAGACAAACAAGGTGGATGCCCGGGTGCATGAAATTCCCAATGCCTTTTTAAATACCTTGTGGTCGCAATTTGAAATCGATAAAGTGGAGAAAAATGATTTGGCTGCTGCATGGGAAGAAGATGAAATCCCCGAACAGGGAGAATTAAAGGTGCCTTCAAATAATGGGGACACTTATGAAAATGGGTTTACACTCGATTTTAGACTTATTCTGGCAAACCTGAATCCCGGTCAGCTTATCATGTCATCAAAAGATGAAAACGGAAAAGGGATTGAATTGAAAACCGGAAATTTTGGGGCCATTGAAATCACAATGACTGATGGCGAACAAACCGATTCATGGAGTTCAGACCCGGGCCTTGTGAAAGCCAATGGCGTTGAATACTGCATATCTGTAACGGTTGACAACGGGCCACGAATCGTCCAATTTGTTATTAACGGTATAGTCAACAATGGAAGAGAGTGCCGTCAGTTTGGTTGGGGACGTTATACCGCAGATATGAAAAACATTCATTTCAATACGATAGAAACCCATAAAATGGCAGGAGAATCTGTAAATATTCAAAGTAAAATTACAAATCTGAGGTTATACAACCAGCCCCTGTTGAATACGGAAATTATTGGGAATCACAGAAATTTTCTGTCAGGGCAATTTTAAGTTCAATGAATAATTGGAAAAAGAGTATTAAGGAAAGGGTTAAACTGTTCAAGTCTTTTTATTCGAAGGAAAATAAAAGACCCTTGTTTGGATTTTTTCCTGGAAGCGAATATCCGGTACACAGGTATAATGCCGCCAAAGCAATCCCTGAAGGTGTTGAACTTACACCTGAACATTTCAATATAGAATCCTACCTCGATGATTTTGATCAACTTTTTGAAAACCATGAGAAATGTGGTGGCGATTTTATCTGGAGTGCAAGCATATACTGGGGAATCCCCTGGCTTGAGGCAGCACTGGGCTGCCCTGTCAAACTGAAGGACTATTCATCCGGTTCCATTCATGCCGAACCATTGCCCGGGTTTAGCGGACCGGATAGTATTCCTGATTTCTCGTTTAATAATTCCTGGGTAAAAAAAGCGATAGATTTTCTGGACCGGGCTGCTTCAAGGAGTAACGGAAAGTACCCGCTTGCAACTACACGTATGCGTGGAATCTCAGATTTATTGGCATTGTTGTATGGAAATGAGAATTTGATTTTTGCAATGATAGAACGGCCGGATGAGGTGACCGCTGTTGCGGAAAAACTGACAGATTTCTGGATTCAGTTCGGAAAAATGCAAATCGACCGTATCCCTGATTTTCATGGAGGTATTGGGTCGTTTTATTACAATGCCTGGGCACCCAAAGGTACAATATGGCACCAGGAAGATGCCGCAGCCCTGCTATCTCCCGACCTTTATGAACAATTTATTAAACCGGGTGATGAAAAAATCGTATCGGCTTTCAACGGATGCATTATGCATCAGCATTCAAACGGCTATTTCCCATACGAATTTTACGTTGATATGGACTTCACTGCCCTTGAACTTCATATCGATAATGGAGGGCCAACAGCCGAATCACTGGCACCTGTTTACAGCAAAATTATGGAGAAAAAACCTTTAATCATCTGGGGCGAAATACCTGAACCCGATTTGGACTGGATATTTTCCAATCTTCCTCCCGAAGGATTATCCATTATTACGGTTGTAAATAACGAAAAAGAAGCTGCTGCATTATGGGAAAAGTATCTTATTTCGCTTTCAAATGATTGATTGGACTTTCAATTGAGTAATGAAGCTAAAAAAAATTTTCATATGAATATTCACATTGGTATTATTCCTTTACTTTTTATTCTTTTCATGACTTCCTGCAACCAAACCGAAAAAGCCATTCCTCCGCACATTATTCCGGAACCGATGCAGGTAGAGACCTTATCCGAAGAACCTTTTCAAGTAAAGGATGCCCGCATTATTATTGACGATCCGGGGTTAAAACCTGTAGCTGTTGTTCTGCAAAACCTGTTAAAAAACAACCTACCCATCGTAAACAGAGCAGATGCCGGAAAAATAAAGTCCGATATTGTTTTTGAGCTGGATCCTCACCTTGATTCTCTGGGAAATGAAGGATATTTTCTCAGGGTTGACAAGAACGGCATTCGCATCAAATCGAGCGGAGTTGAAGGAATGTTTTACGCTGTACAAACCATCCGCCAACTGTTACCCCCTGAAATCGAAAACCAACCGGTTTCTGATATCCAAATTCATCCTGTGCGGATTATCGATAAGCCACGATTTAACTGGCGCGGAATGCACCTCGATGTTTCCCGCCATTTCATGCCCCTTGATTTTATTAAAAAATACATCGATTACCTGGCCATGCATAAGCTCAATGTTTTTCACTGGCACCTGGTGGATGGAATTGGATGGCGCATAGAGATTAAATCGCATCCTGAACTCACCGATATTGGAGCCTGGCGTGTGGTAAAAGAAGGTAAAAAACCCTGGCAGGATTTTGAAGTCTGGAGAGAGGGGGACGAACGCGAAAAATATGGTGGTTTTTATACGCAGGAGGAGATAAAAGAAATTGTAGCTTATGCCCGGGAGCGCTTTATTACTGTTGTTCCTGAAATAGAATTGCCGGGGCATTCCGAGGTGGTTTTCCAGTGTTATCCTGAATTGATCTGTACCGATGAAAACAACAAGCCCCTGAGAAATATTGGAGTTTATTGTGCCAGCAACCCCGGAGGTTATGCCCTGCTGGAAGATGTGTTGGATGAAGTGCTGGAACTTTTCCCTTCAGAATATATTCACATCGGCGGCGACGAAGTGAACAAAAGCAACTGGGAACAGTGTGCAAAATGCACCAAACTGATGCAGGAAAATGACTATACTCCACACGAAGTACAGAGCCATTTTGTCAATCATTTTGATAACTATTTAAAAGACCGGGGACGAAAGTTGATCGGCTGGCACGAGATTCTTGAAGGAGACTTATCCGAATCTGCATCAATCATGTATTGGGGCGGAGAAAATGGAGTCCCCGATGCCCTGGGAAAAGGCCATCCTGCCGTTTTAACCACAGGATCGCATTTGTATTTTGATCATTATCAAAGCCTGAGTAAATACGAACCCACAGCATTTGGAGGGTATTCACCACTTAAGAAAGTGTATCATTATGAACCTGTTCCCGAAGGTATCAGCCAGGAAGCACAGGATTTGATTCTTGGTGTGCAGGCAAATTTATGGACCGAATACGTTCCTAAACCTGAACATGCCGAATACATGACTCTTCCTCGCATGGCTGCATTGGCAGAAATTGCCTGGCAACAGGAAGGAGCAAAGAACTGGCCCCATTTTAAGCAGAAGATGGACTATTTAATTCCCCGGTACGATGCCATGGGAATAAATTATGCCAAAAGCGCCTGGAGACCAAATATCCAATTCCATTTGGATACGATCACCCGGAATCTTGTTGTTACGCTTGAAACCGGTCTGTTGGCTGATATTTATTATACCACCGACGGGACTGAACCTGATACCCTCAATGGGAAAAGGTACACCGGTCCGTTTGAACTGGAACAATCAGGAACAGTAAAGGCGGTAGCTGTAAAAAACGGGATTCCGATGGTGGAAACGGAAAGCAAAGAGGCCGTATTGCACAAAGCCCGGGGTGTTCATGTTTCTGTGGTTCCCGAGCCCAAAGGAAAATACAGTGCATTGGGTGCATACACATTGGTCGATGCCAATTTTGGCGGCAACAAATGGGGCAATGGTAAATGGCTGGGGATTCTTGATAGCGATTTTGTTACAACAATGGAGTTTGATGAACCCACCGAGATTTCTGAGGTAGGATTTAGTTGCATCGAACAAACCGGTGCAGGCATCTATTTCCCGGCAGCTTTGAAACTGGAGGTTTCAGATGATGGCATCAACTTTACCAAATTAAAATCGTGGGAATCGAACCGCGAATTGCCCATTGAAAGGAATGCTGAAATTAAAACAAAAATTATCAGGATGGAATTTGACCCCCGGGAGTGTACTTATTTGAGAATAAACACCACGTATCAGCGGGTACCCGATTCAGGTGTTTTTGTATTTGTCGATGAGATAGTTGTGAACTAATGCTGAATTAACAAAAAACGACAGAGAAAAATGGTAATGCACGAATAATCATTCCTGCTCATGAGGGCTTTTCCATAAACAGGAACCTGCCTTAAAACCGGAAAACACCACGGTAAAACTTGAATTCAGGGGGCTACAGGCATAAACGCCCACATTAACTTTTGAAAAAGAGCCCCCCCAGGTGAAAGATTCGCATCTGCTGAAACTCTTTTCCATTTCAACCCGGTATTAATTCAACTCAACATTCCGGTTTTGGGGACTAAAAAACATAT
>CAYTDH010000292.1:4563-6264 GCA_964436325.1 uncultured Tangfeifania sp. | reverse complement strand
GAACATCGCCCGAAAATTTTACGGGATACCGGAGTTCACTCATGGCATTGAGGTTTATCCGGGTGCCGTCGGAGAGCACCAAATCATATTCTGCTCCCCTGGGAATCCGGATGGTATTCCAAAGTACCTTTCCGGCATCTTCTTCCTTTTTATCTTGCTGCTTTTGCTGAAGACCAGGTTCGCTTAATCCCCTGTAGTTTAGTTTTCCCTCCTCTTTTTGAATCAGCGTTCCGTCCTTCTCCCTGATTTCATCTGTAGAAAGATCATCCAAAACAACAGAATTACCGTCATCCAGTAATAGCAAAGCTTTGGATGTACCGGGTGAAATCTCAGCATACGCTTCTTTCGTATCATTTTGCCTGGAGAACTGGTGGTTCAAATACAAATAAACGCCTCCGCCTACCAGCAAGGGAATAATAAAAGAGGCTGCTATCTTTAAAATGCGGGTGAACCTGACTTTTTTCTCTTTTCTCCGGATATCTGAATAGATGGTGTCCCAAACCGACTCATAACCGGTCTGGCGAAAACGATTCCAGGTTTGGAATTGTTCTTTTTCAATAATTCTATCGTGCAGCCGGCGGTTTGCGGGCTCCATTTCGAGCCATTTCTTCAGTTCTCTTTCCTCCTCAGGGGTAATGGTCTCCAACACCTCATGGGCGATCAACCTGGCAATCTTTTTTTCAATTTCGATCATACTTTTTTACCTTAACAGCTACCGGGAAACAGGCCGGTCTTAATGGTAAAGCACATGAAATGAAAAAAGGGGTGACAGGAACAGAGAATTTTTTTAATTTTTTCTTCGTTCATGCAGAATAAAAAAGAGGGTTAATTCACGCAATTCCTTTCGCAGATGTTTATAAGCCCTGGACTTCAATGTTTTGACTGTATTTACCGAAATCTTAAGCTGATCAGCGATCTCCTGCATTTTTAATCCTTCAAGGGCAAGCTGTATCACCTTACTTTCCTGTGCAGGCAGTGATTCAACCGCCTCATGAATGATCCGGTAAGTCTCATCCTCAATTAAAAAATCATTGAATGTATCCGGAATCTCCATCTCTTCCGGACGAATACGCTTGTCGTTGTGATCGTCCCGCAAATGATTGAGGCACTTGTTTTTGACTATCTTGAAAAGATAAGCCTTTGCTGAATGAGCAGAAAAAAATGCAGAATGCTTTTCCCAGAAAGGATAAAAGCCTCCTGGGCAATATCCCGGGAGACCACTTCATCCTCCAATATTTTATGCGCGAAAAAATATAAAGAGGGGAATTAATTCTCAAAAATCTGCCGGAAGGCGGTCAGTTCCCCATTTTGTATTTTGAAAAAATCTGATTTCAAGTTTTACTTCAGTCAAGGTCTGATTGGTCAAAAATTGAAGATAAATCTCATTCAATATTTTCCAAAATTAACAAAATCATTTGGAAAAATTTCTTTTTTTTGCTTTATTAAGATGGAATAATCTTGCTGAAAATCTTTGTTAAACCACATTTTTCATGAATGAACACAAATAGAAAAAAACAATATCTTTGTGATATAGCAAATACTAAATTCATAAATATTATAACATGAATCCTGAACTATCCACCCCTCTGCCAGCAATCCGCTTCAGCCTGTTTTTATTCCTTATTTTGCTGACTATAAGCATACTTCCGGCAAATGCCCAGGAAAACAGCCGGGAAGAACCCCGGATGGATCAATTGTGGG
>CAYTDH010000292.1:0-4463 GCA_964436325.1 uncultured Tangfeifania sp. | reverse complement strand
CCGGCAAATGCCCAGGAAAACAGCCGGGAAGAACCCCGGATGGATCAATTGTGGGGTGAATCGTCCTCACGGGAAACCGCAACCCTTCAGGAACGGGCAAAGCTTTTCGACGAAGGAAATTATGGGATGTTCATTCACTGGGGGCTCTATTCACACCTGGCCGGAAAATGGAAAGACACTACTTACTACGGGATTGGTGAATGGATCATGCACCCTGCCATGGCCGGTATCCCCATAGAGGAGTACAAAGCGGTAGCCAGCGAATTCAATCCGGTGGATTTTGACGCGCGGTCTATTGCACGGCTGGCCAAAGAGGCCGGAATGAAATACATCATCATCACCAGCAAGCACCACGATGGATTTGCCATGTTTGATTCGGATGCGAATTCCTTTAACATTGTGGATGCAACTCCGTTCGGACGCGATCCCATGAAAGAATTATCGGCTGCCTGCAAAGAGGCCGGACTGGGTTTTGGTTTTTACTACTCCCATTACCAGGACTGGACCGCGCCGGGGGGGTCCGGTGGCCCCAAAACCTTCCCGGATGGTTCGCCGGCCACCTTTCAGGATTATTTCGACCAAAAATGCTTCCCCCAGGTCAGGGAAATCTGCACCCAATATGGCTCCGTTGATTTTATCTGGTTCGACACCCCCGGGAACATGAAAAAAGAACTGGTTATTCAACTGGCTGATTCGGTGCGCAAATGGCAGCCCAACGCCATGCTTTGCAGCCGCATCGGACATGGCATGGGCGATTATGCCAGCAAAGGCGACATGGAAGTACCGCTGAGAAATATCCCGGGGCTGTGGGAAACACCCGATACCAACAACGATTCCTGGTCGTATGCCTGGTACGACAATAACTTCAAAAGCCCGCAGGAAATCCTGCGGAGGCTGGTCTCCACAGTAGGTCGCGGAGGCACCTACCTTCTGAATGTGGGCCCCGACGGGAAAGGAAACATTCCTGTAACCGGAAAAAAATTCCTGCTCCGTGCCGGGGAATGGATCAAAAAATATCCCCGGGTTATTTATGATGCCGGTCCTTCTCCGTGGGGTCGCGCCCTCCCCTGGGGAGATGTGACCACACGAGAGGACACCTTGTACCTCACTATCTTTGAATGGCCTCATGATGGAAAACTCTATCTGCCAGGACTGAAAAACCAAATCCTGTCAGCCCGGCTGCACGGGAATTCCCAACCGGCTGAAATCCCCTTTCATAAAAAAGAGGGATGGACCCTGTTCGACCTCCCCTGCCCTCAGCCAGACCACCCCGCATCGGTGCTGGAACTCCGCGTAAAAGGAGAACCGGAAGTGCAGGCCGTGCCGGGAATCTACCCCAATATCCCGGTGGAACTGAGCGTTGAATTCGCGAATGTGCAAAACGCTGAAAAGAAAAAAATCAGCTGGATGGAAAAATTTGGTGAATGGAAGCATGCCATGCAGGTGAGCAACTGGGGCAGAAAAGGTCAGGTTACCTGGGATGTGCTTGTTCCGGAACCTGGCTATTACTACCTTGACCTTCGTTACAAAGGTGTTGACCGGGTTGTCTGGAGAACAACCACCGGAGATAAGGCCATGGTACAAAATCAACAGGCTGCCACAAAAAAATATGAAAATTACCCAATGGGAATTCTTGAATTCAAAACCGCCGGCAGTCACACCATCACGGTTTCCCTGGTTGAGGGAGACCCGGAAAAAACAAGCCTGGAAGCGATTCTTTTTCGTCCCGTTAATCAATAACAAATGTTAAAACCATGAGAATAAGCACTTCAACGATCTTGACAAGCGTGATCATCATTTCACTGATTTCAGGCATTTCAGCCCGGGAAAAAAGCTGGCCTGTCTTAAAGCATTACGACCATAACCATGTTTCGAAAGTAGCGCTACCGGTGGGTGGCATAGGAACAGGCACGGTCTCTGTCAGCGGACGGGGCAACCTCATCGACTGGGAAATCATGAACCGCCCGGGCAAGGGATTCAGCACGGTTACCCCGGGAAATGATGCACCATTTTTTGCCATTTTCACCGATGATGGAGAACAAAAAGTAACCAAAGGACTGATGGGGCCGCTCATGGACTATGAATACGAACACATGGAAGGACGACCGGTGGACCATCACGGCATTCCGCGTTTTGAAAGAACATCATTTGATGCCGCCTACCCTTTTGGTATCGTCCATCTCACTGATTCGGCCATGCCTGTTGAGGTGAAAATGAAAACGTTCAATCCCCTCATCCCTGGAAATCCCGAAGACAGCGGGATTCCCATCGCCATTTTACGGTATGAAGTCACCAATACCACAGAGAATCCCTTAACGGTTTCAGTGTGTGGTTCCATCCGGAATTTCATCGGGAAAGACGGCAGTAAGTTTCATTATGACTGGAAGGGGGATAAAATTTTTGAAGGCGCAATAAAAAACCGGAATGCATACTTTGAAGAAGGAGAACTGAAAGGCATTCATTTTTTACCCGGGGAAGTACCTGAAAACGATCCTGCATGGGGTAACCTCACCTTAAGCACCGATGCTCCTTCGGGCGTCACTTACCGCACTTCCTCAGTTCACAATGCATGGCACAATGGGATTCTGGACTTCTGGGATGATTTCAGTGATGACGGAAGGCTGATTGAAAAAGCGGAGCAGGCTGACGATGATCCCATGGCCTCGCTCGCGGTTCAGCAGAAAATTCCGGCCCATGAAACAAAAACCTTTCAGTTTTTTCTCACCTGGCACTTTCCAAACCGCAAAGCCTGGTCGGCGGAAGTCGTCGGAAATTATTACACCTCCCTGTACGATGATTCCCGGGATGTCATCCGGCAAACCTATCCTCGGCTGGAATCTCTGGAATCAAAAACCATTGAATTTGTTCAGGCATTTTTGAGTTCGGACCTTCCGGAAGAGATCAAAGAGGCTGCTTTGTTCAATCTGAGCACCTTACGCTCCCAAACCGTTTTCCGCATCAAAAGCGGCCATATGATGGGCTGGGAAGGGTGCATGGATGTGAATGGTTCCTGTGCCGGGTCATGCACCCATGTATGGAATTATGAACAGGCCACGGCAT
Organism: uncultured Tangfeifania sp.; assembly: GCA_964436325.1. Taxonomy (GTDB): domain Bacteria; phylum Bacteroidota; class Bacteroidia; order Bacteroidales; family Prolixibacteraceae; genus Tangfeifania. The sequence continues at coordinate 1,403 of CAYTDH010000292.1, read as the reverse complement.
TTCTTTTTGCCGATTTAGCCCAAACCATGCGTGATGTGGAATTTAACTATGCCACCCGCGACAATGGCGGAATGGCTTTCCGGGCCGCCCTGCCGCTCATTGCCGACCAAAGGGGAGGAACGGCTGCCGACGGGCAAATGGGAACCATCATGAAGATGTACCGCGACTGGCAACTCTCGGGGAACACCGGATTTCTCAGGGATAGCTGGCCCAATGTAAAAAAGGCGCTAAGCTATGCATGGCTTGAAGACAGTTGGGATGCCAATGCCGACGGGGTTATGGAAGGCAGCCAGCACAATACCATGGACGTCAACTATTCGGGGCCCAACCCGCAAATGCAGTTTTGGTACCTCGGTGCCTTAAAAGCCGCCGAAAAAATGGCGCAGGCTTTGAATGACCAGGCCTTTGCAGAAAAATGCGCCGCCATTTACGCATCAGGTAGCTCCTGGACTGACGAAAACCTGTTTAATGGTGAATATTACGAGCACCAGGTCCTTGACCCGGAAACAAAAGCAATCATCACCGATTATTCTTCCCCCAATATGCCGCGCTACCAGCTCGCCAAAGGCTGCCTCGTCGATCAACTGGTGGGGCAATACATGGCCCACATTTGCGGTCTGGGTTATCTCGCCCCGAAAGCCCACATTCAAACCACCCTTAAAAACATTCTGAAATACAATTCCCGGGAAAGCATGGCGAATCATTTTAACAATATGCGTTCGTATACTTTGGGTAATGAGGCGGCGCTGCTGATGGCAAGCTGGCCCAAAGGACGACCGAAAGTGCCATTCCCCTATTTTTCGGAGGTAATGACCGGATTTGAATACACCGCAGCAGCCGGGATGATTTTTGAGGGAATGGAACAGGAAGGCTTGAAGGTTATCCGCAATATCCGCAACAGATATGACGGTTCCAAACGCAGTCCCTTCAATGAAGCGGAATGCGGTCATCATTATGCCCGTGCCATGGCTTCCTGGGCCTCATTGCTGGCCTATACCGGCTTTCAGTATTCCGCCAATGACCAGTCCATGGCTTTCATTGCCAAAAACGGAACTTTTTTCTGGTCTAATGGTTACCAATATGGTACGGTTGAAATCAGCGGAAATGAAGCAGAAAAAACAGTCCGGTTGAATCCATTGAACGGTGAACTAAAACTGAAATCATTTGAGTTAAATAATTTTGGGCAAAAGAACATGAAGTCTGAACAACTTTTCAAAGCGGGCGAAAAAACAACGTTTACAGTTACACGGAATTTCCAATGACTCAATACCCACCGGGCCGGCAATCACCTGTTCGGCACCCTGGGCATCTGAGGATCTTCAACGCTGATATTAAAAAATATAAATAAAAAAAAACGAATGATTAAACCCGGAAGCAGGAACATCCAAAATATTTTCAAAAAA
>CAYTDH010000291.1:0-6276 GCA_964436325.1 uncultured Tangfeifania sp. | reverse complement strand
ACGGTTGGAGTTGGTTAAATACAGGATTCAGCGGGCAACTGAAACATTGGAAGAAATTCATTTGCATATTGAAAACGGGCTTTGGAATACAGCAGTGAACCGATTGTATTATGCTTGCTACTATGCTGTTTCCGCATTGCTGGCAAAGCATGAAATTTTTCCGAAAACTCATGCAGGCGTCAGGCAGATGTTCGGGCTACATTTTATTAAAACAGAAACACTGCCCGTTGAACTGGGCGCTTTTTATTCCGATATTTTTGACAAACGACAAACCGGCGACTACGATGATTTTGTAATTTATAAAAAAGAGGATGTCGTAGATTTGATGAAACCGGCCAACGAACTGATAAAAGAGGTCAAATTTCTTTTACAAGATTGAAATTAATGTCCGGATTACATCCGCTTTACACCATTTTCAAGATATATTCTGTTGTAAACCCCATCTGCTTTTATTTACAAAATATTATCTTCGTTAAAATTTATTAAACCCATTCGTTTTATCGAACGATTATTTTCTTGCTATTCTGCTCCCCCTTATCTACCGCCTTAATAAAATACATCCCGCTTTCCAAATTCGGTACCCGCAATCGAATTTCCTTCTCGGAGGTCAATTCATCATGCACCAGTTGCCCGATGGAGTTAAACAACATTACGCGAATTTTATTCTCAAAATTCCGAAATTCAACGGTAAACTCTCCATTATTGGGATTGGGATACACCACCATGGTTTTGGCGCGCTCTCCCGCTGTCTCTATTCCGGTTATCAATGTTGCCGATTTTTCCTCATCTGGCTGCTCTTGCTGTGGGGCAGCGACAAGAGACTGATTCCGGCTCTCGCAGAACCAGGGCTCGGTAGTGATATAAGCATTCACATAACTGCCACCTTTTGCATGAAAACCTGGCAGAAACCGGATGGAACTGCCCGCAACAAAATCGACCATAGCATCGGGTTCCACTGTTACGGGATAACCGTCGCCGGCTACTGCAATGGTGTAAAAACCGTTAAAACAATCGTCGCCTGCTGGTAAAAGGTTTTGATTGCTGACTTCTATGTTCCCCGGCGCAGTTTGCACCGTGAGGGTTACCAGCGAATCGCAGCCGTGAACTGTCTGAAACAACTCTTCGTAAACTCCGGCCTCAGTAATCAATTGCGAACCAAAAAGATAGGTACTGTCGAGGCAAATAGCTTTACGGGCTTCAACTTCGTATTCAGAAAACACAGTTAATGAGAGGGTGACGGTTGAATCGCAACCGTTATCCAAAGACCAGGTTTCGGTATACTCACCTGTTTCGGTAAGCGTCTGGCTACCAAAAATGTAAGGCAGTTCATTCTCGCAAAGCGCTACCTCATCCGTGAGATCATAGGCCTGTTTCACTTCAAGATTAATGGTTACAATGCTGTCGCAGCCATTTGTAGTCTGGAAAGTTTCAGTATATTCCCCGCTTTCAGTGAGGTTTTGGGTTCCAAAAACAAAGGGCAGCTCGTTGGAACAAATGGATTTGAAACCGTTATCTCCTTCATATAGTTTGATATCATCAAAGTAAACCAGGCTATTCCCGTATATTTCCACTGATTCTGCTGAAATATTGGTATAGAGCGGAAATGCAGTAATGGTTTGACCTCCTGATTCAGCGCCGGCTTGTTCTCCATTGATGTATACCTGGTATGTACCGATTGCGGCATCAGCCACAATTTTTACGTGATACCATGTATTGGGCGATGCGGGTTGCAACACATATTGCGTTCCATATCCGCCGGAACTTCCTGTATAATAATATGTTATCAGGTTTCCCTCATAAAATTCAACCCGCGCCCAGTAAGCACCCCAGCTTCCAATATCCGGATTCCCGATTCCCAGCCCGCACCTTCCGCCTGATGCCACATTCTCTGCCCGCATCCAGCCTTCCAATATAACTTTATCGGGAATATCAGAAACAGATTTGCTCAGATTAGCTGCCCAACCTGAGCCGGAGACTTTTAGCGACCGGGAACCCATTTTCACCGGAGTATCTACAACATACTGATCATCATAACCTGTTCCTTCGTAACGGATAACCCAATCTGCGGGGAAGGTGTTTAACGGAGTTTCTTCAAATCCTTCATCCACCAGATATTCGTTTTCTGAAGATTCGTCTGAATAAAAAACATTGTATGACGGATTAACCGTTAAATGCAGGGTCACTGTGCTGTCGCAGCCGTTTTCTGCTGACAGGACTGCATCATAAACACCTGTTTCGGTATACTCATAGCCATTCCAATATAAGGTGTCGCCCTGACAAATTTCAACGAATTCTTCGGAAAAAGCCGATGGTAAAATATCGATGATTTGTGAAATGGTGCTGTCACGACCAGTAACAGAATCGGTAGCAGTAAGGAAAACTTCGTATTGTCCGGCAGTTTCAAAAACATGCTCCGGCTCATATTCATGCGAAATGCTTCCGTCGCCAAAATCCCAGAAACACGTATCGGCATCGATGCTTTGGTTGAGAAACCGAACAGGTGTGTTGCTGCATGCCGGGTTGTTTTCAACACTAAAATCAGCAACCGGAAAGGCTGTTTTTACAATAGTATCGGTAGTGGTAACCGACTTTAATCCGAGACTATCGAATGCCTCAAACAGAAAATGGTATGTCCCCCTGGGAATATCGGCCAAATCAATGTTCAAATCGATCGTCGCAGGGTTTACCGGCTCATCCGGGATTGTCATGGTGTAGCCTGTTTCCGGATCGCCGCCATGAACCACTCCATTTTCATCCTCCAGGCGGTAGCGGTAAGCAAAAATTTTATTGTCATCCAAAATTTCGTGAGTATTCTTGAAAATAATTTCACTGATTGGAACACTGTATTTTCCTTCTTCATCCTTAAAACGGATGTTTAAAACATTCACTCCCCCGGGTAGTGCGGAAGCATCAATGCTGGTGGTAAAATCCTGTTGGCTGGCCGGCGTAAATCCGGCTTCAACACGATTCTCATAATCGTTGTTAAACCAGTATTCCCAGGCCACCATGTTATTCGAACCAATAGCTGTAAATGATTTGCGATAAAAGAGCTCGCTCACCGTAACACTGTATTTACCCGTTTCATCTTTAAATCGGATATTTAATACGTTCACTCCTTCGGGCATTGCAGTGGCATCAATGCTGGTTGAAACAGCCTGGTTGCCTGCCGGTGTAAAAACGGTTTCAACACGGTTATCATAGTCGTTATTGAACCAATACTCCCAGGAAGTCAGTTTGGAAGATTCATTCATTAAATCCTCATCTTTATAAAAGTATTTTGTTATGGGGCTGCTGAAAAACCCCCGGTTGTCTTTCACCCGGAAACTGAAAGTGTTTAAACCATCGTTCAGGTCTGAAACATTTATGGTTTCAATAACCTGGTGCTGGGTAGCAGGAGATAATGCATGCCCGATTCGGTGGTCGAAGTTGTTATTAAACCAGTATTCATACCCAACAAGTTGTTTGTTCTCAGGAATATGCAAAAAAGCTTTGCTTTGGGCACTGCTGTATAATCCATTGTTGCCTTTATACCGCACATGAATAATGTTGATGCCGCCAGGCAAATGCGATACATCAATATCGGCCGTTAGTTGATGTTGATTTGCAGGGGGTAATGCAATGATTTGTTTATTTTGAATGTCGTTGTTGAACCAATATTCGTATTCCGTCAGGTTTTCTAAAGTATGTTTAAGAAAAAGTTTAGTGTAGGTACTGCTAAAAAGTCCGTTTTCATCTTTATAACGCAAAGCAAACCGGTTTAAGCCTTCGGGTAAGTGGCCAACATCGATATCACCGTCAAGCTGATGGTTTGTAGTTGGAGCAAATTGAACCGACTGCTTATTGGTGTATTCGTCATTAAACCAATACTCGTATCCTGAGAGATTGCTTTGAGCAAAAATATTTGTTGCGAAAAAGATGAAAAGGAAAATCCATTTTATCTTGTTCATGAGCATGATTATTGGGCGGTTGCATTAAATTCGATGTGCAGTTTCCCGTCGGGGCTGGTAGTAGAACCAACACTGGCGGAATGAATATGCGGGTTAGAAGGTATGGCACCTTCTTTATAGACAAAATCCCCGCCATAGAGACCAACCTGGGAGCCATCAACACCAAGGTATGTTGTTGGTGCCTGCAAATGAAAATCGTGCTCATAACTAAAGGTATAACCACTTTGATTAGTGAAAATGGTTTCATGGCCTATACCAAAATAGTTCCCTGAACTTATGGGCGATGTACCCAGATTGGGTGTCGCGTGTACAAATACATTATTATGAATTTGATTTGAGCTTCCATAAACACATTTATAGCCACTTTGAAGAAAAATATTGTTGTTGCAAATATTGTTATCTCCATGAATACTATAAGATGTGCCGGAACCGGTATAGTTAAACATGATAATATTGTTGGCAATGGAGTTGCCGTAAGAGTTTCGTATTTGGTCGACAATAATCGAATTTTTAATGACAGCATTCACCGCGTTATCTAAAACGATTTCCCTGTTAATAACACAATTTACTACGGCCAGGTTATTTGATGGATCAGTTCCTAAGGTTCCCTGAACATTGATGTCATACAAAATGGTACAGTACCTGATTAATACATTGTCAATTTTCTTATCGGCATCGAAAAAAATGTTATCGGCAATTTCAACGCCTTCGATGCGGAACCCATCGGCATTTTCCGACAAGTTCACCCGGTTGCTGATGATGGTTTTGGTTTTGTCGGCGGTATATTCGGAATAATGTCCCACGCCAAAAATGATCAGTCCTTTATCGAATGAGGCAGGAGCAGTAAAGCCACCACCCGACAGGTAAATCGTGTCGCCGGGCAAGGATGCGTTGTATGCACTGTCAAGAGCAGTTGTTCCTTTAAAAACATGAACGCCTGTGGCACTATGCAGCATGGCATATTGTGCTTTTAATGAATAAAAAAGGCTTATGGCTATTATGGTGAATAAAATTCGTTTCATTTCAGCAAATTTTTTATGATTTAATTTCGATTAATGGGTTTGTGCTTCCACGCCTACTTGTAATTGCGATTGCCCCTGGCTGTTGGTTTGCGAACTGATATTTTTCAGGTAAATATGCGGGTTGGAGGGCACCGCCCCTTCTTTGTACGGAAAGAATCCCCCGTAAAGCCCAACCTGGGTACTGTCGGTTCCTGCATAGGTTTCGGGAGTTGGCAGGTGATAATCATGGGTATAATCAAAAACATTACCCGTCTGGTTTATAAATATGCTTTCGACCGGTACTCCCGTATAATTATCGGCCGAAATTGGAGTAACCCCCCAGTATGGGTTTGTTTTGGGTGTAATATTATTTTTTATAATGTTGCTGTTCCCATATATTTCCCTGTCCAGGGTTCTTAAAAAGATATTATTTTCTATTTTATTGTTATTCCCATGCAAAGTGTACCGGTAAGAATATGTTGAACGGTTATTCAGAAAGAAAATATTATTCCGGAACAAATTGCCATTGGTATCTATAATATCACTATTGAATAATGAATTAAAAACACCTGCATTTTGCGCATTCGTTAAACGGACAGCCCCCTGAACAACCGAATTTATCAACAGCAGATTCAACGCCGGATTGCTTTGATCGCCCCGGATATTCAATTCCCCCTGAATGCGGGTGTATTTAATCATCAAGTTATCAACAGCATGATTGGAAGAGGTGGTTAGGCTGCCGGTAATGTCTACCCCCTCAATGTGCATACCATCAGCATTTTCCGAAAGGTTAATACTCCCGTTTAAAATTGTTTTGCCGGTTGCTGCTGTTGAATCGGGATAATGACCTGCGCCATAGATTAGGAGATTCTTGTCGATGGTAATATTGTTGGTTAAAAATCCTCCGCCCGGCAGATAAATTGTATCGCCTGGAGAGGCTTCATTCTGCGCATCAATAAAACCGGTGTGCCCGGAAAAATATTGAACTCCTGTTGCTGAGTGCAAAGCTACTTTTTGTGCATTTAACGTAAGAGCCGGCACAATTACGAAGAGCATAAAGAAAAATTTTTTCATTTCTAAAAATTTAATTTTAAAACTGTGACCGCGATATTCAAAAATGTGGAATAAAAAAAACGTCCTCAATAGAATCTTTATCAGGTATGAAAGGTAGTAAAAGATTGGTATGCCCTATATCCAAATAGTAAATTTCTATATCCAAATAGTAAAATTTTAGTTCCTCAATCCATTATGGAAGATACAGCATGAATGTAATATCCAGTGAAGATGCATTAATATTATAATGACCTCCCTTCAGCGGAATCTTCATT
>CAYTDH010000290.1:0-6287 GCA_964436325.1 uncultured Tangfeifania sp. | reverse complement strand
TTGAGAAAATTCATAAAACAACCACAGCATGACCAAAACCGGTAAAAAAAACATTCGGCTTTCCTGTTGCCGAAAAAAACAACAGACCATCCTCCGGAAAAAAAGGGCTCCCTTTTCAACAGGATGGCTGGCCCTGACATTTTTCTGTCTGCTTTTAGGAATATCGGGCAACTTGAAAGGACAGGAGAAAGAAAAGCTCAATGTGTTGTTTATCATCTCCGATGATTTAACCACCACCGCTTTGTCGAATTATGAAAACCGCATTTGCAAGACCCCTCATATCGACAAGCTTGCCTCCGAGGGGATGCGTTACACGCGGGCTTATTGCCAGTACCCGGTTTGTGGTCCGTCCCGCGCTTCCTTTATGTTCGGGTATTATCCCACGGCAACCGAAACCTACGGATATGTGAGCGGACGGGAAAATGTAGGGGAAGACCGGGATTCCTGGTCGCAGTTATTTAAGAAAAATGGCTATTATACCGCCCGCGTCAGCAAGATATACCATATGGGAGTGCCCATAGACATTGAAAAAGGCACCAACGGCAGTGATGATGAAGCCTCCTGGACCGAGCGTTTTAACAGTCCCGGACCAGAATGGACGGCTGAAGGGGAAGCTGAACTCGTGCAGAACAATCCTTACGGACTGAAACCCCGGCAGGGTGGCAATGTGATGACGATTGTGAAGGCTGATGGCGGTGATATGGTCCATTCCGACGGTAAAACAGCAGAAAAAGCCTCGGAACTTATCCGGAAACACAAAGACAACCCCTTCTTTCTGGCCGTTGGTTTTGTGCGTCCGCATGTTCCCTTTGTCGCTCCAAAATCCTATTTTGACCCCTATCCCCATGAGGAAATGGTTCTGCCCCCCATGGTGAAAAACGACTGGGATGACATTCCCCCCAAAGGAATAAACTACGTGACCAGCGTCAATGCCAAAATGTCGGAAGAACAGGAAAAAAAGGCCATCGCAGGATATTACGCTTCGGTTTCCTACATGGATGCACAGGTGGGAAAAGTACTAAAAACACTCGAAGAGGAAGGACTTGAGGACAATACCATTGTCATTTTTACTTCCGACCATGGGTTTCACCTCGGCGAACACCGGTTTTGGATGAAGGTGAGCCTGCATGAAGAATCGGTGCGGGTGCCGCTCATCATAAAAGTCCCCGGAAAAGAGCCCGGTGTGTGCCACTCTTTGGCCGAATTAGTGGATCTCTATCCCACCGTGGCAGAGCTCGCAGGGCTGGAAACCTCTCCGCACCTGCAGGGGAAAAGCCTTGTTAAAACGCTGGATGACCCTTCAGTTAAAGTGAGGGACATGGCCTTCTCCATGAATACCTGGCGGGGAAAAACCTATCTGCTTCGGTCTGAAAAGTGGGCTTACATCCAATACGATGAAGATGCCGGTTCCGGCATCGAACTGTTCGATATGGATTATGATCCCAAGCAATACAACAACCTGGCAGACAACCCACAATATGCAGATGTCGTGGAAAAATTCAAAAAACGGTTACAGAAAAAACTAAAGGAAGTGAGAGACAACGACCTTGAAATAGATTATACCGATTAAATATTAAAAGATGAAGCATTTTTGGCAAAAAACATTTTATACCCTCACCCTTGCCGGTCTGGCCACCGGAATTTCCCTGACCGGGTGCGAGGGACCGCAACCCGAAAAAAAGCCGAACATTATTTACATTCTGGCCGATGATTTGGGATATGCCGAATTAGGCAGTTACGGACAGGAAAAAATAGAGACCCCGCACATCGATGCCCTGGCTGCCAATGGCATGCGGTTTACCCAACATTACACCAGCGCCCCTGTATGTGCTCCGGCACGCTGCATGCTGCTCACCGGAAAGCATGCCGGTCATGCGCAAATCAGGGGCAACGACGAGTGGAGGGCCCGTGGAAATGTCTGGAATTTCGAAGCCATGTTCAAAGACTCCACGCTTGAAGGACAGCGACCGCTGAAACCGGGGACCCAAACCATTGGCACGCTCCTTCAGGATGCCGGCTACACCACGGGGGTGGTTGGAAAATGGGGGCTGGGTGCTCCGCACACCGAAGGCATCCCCAACAAGCAGGGATTCGACTTTTTTTACGGGTATAACTGCCAGCGCCAGGCGCATACCTACTTCCCGCTTCATCTATGGAAAAATACCGAAAGGGTGTTGCTCGACAACAAACTGGTTCCACCCAACACCAAACTTCCGGAAGGAGCGGATCCATATGATGAAGAAGCATATGCCGATTTCTGGCTCACAGACTATTCTCCCGACCTGATGCAGGAGGAGGTTATCCGGTTTATCCGCGATAACAGGGAAAACCCCTTTTTTATGTATTACGCCACACCTATCCCCCATGCCCCTTTGCAGGCCCCCAAAAGGTGGGTGAATTATTACGTGAACAAATTTGGTGATGAAGAGCCCTACACCGGCCAGCGGGGTTATTTTCCCCACCGCTACCCCCATGCAGCTTACGCTGCCATGGTTTCCTATTTCGACGAGCAGGTGGGTGAACTGGTGGCAACCCTGAAAGAGGAGGGATTATATGACAACACCCTCATCATTTTCAGCAGCGACAACGGACCCACCTTCAACGGGGGCTCCGATTCTCCCTGGTTCGACAGTGCAGATCCTTTTAAAAGTGACCGGGGATGGGGCAAAGGCTACGTCCACGAGGGAGGAATCCGGATTCCGATGATTGCCCAATGGCCGGGAAAAATCGAACCCGGAAGCCAAACCGGCCTGATTTCTGCCCATTACGATGTCCTCCCCACCCTTTGTGAAGTAGCGGGAATTCAGCCTGAAGGTCCGCTCGACGGAATCAGTTTCCTGCCCACACTCCTGGGGAATGACGATCAAAAAGAACACGACTTCCTCTACTGGGAATTTCCCTCTTATAGCGGCCAGCAGGCAGTTCGCATGGGCAAATGGAAGGGAATCCGCGAGAATATTTTTCAGGATAGCCTGCAGATTCAGCTCTATAATCTCGAGGAAGATATTCAGGAATTGAACGACATTTCGGCCAGTCATCCTGAAATCGTAAAAGAGATGGAGACACTCATGAAGAGGGAACATACCCCTCCGGAAATTGAACGTTTTAAAATAAAACAACTCGGCGATGAATAACAAAACCCGTATGCAAAACCGTTCCGGAATTTTTTTCATCATTCTTTTATTTTCCTGGCTTTTTCTGGCAGGTTGTCGCGGCGATCGCCAGGATCGAACTGACGAAAAGCCCAACATTTTGCTCATCAACATCGACGATATGGGATGGCGCGATGTCGGGTTCATGGGGTCCGAATTTTATGAAACCCCTAATTTGGATGCCCTGGCCGCGGACGGCATGATCTTTACCAATGCTTATTCTTCCGCTGCCAATTGCGCGCCCAGCCGGGCCTGCATGATGAGCGGACAATGGACACCCCGGCACGGGGTGTATACTGTTGCCAGTTCAGAGCGGGGAAAAAGCCGCGACCGGAAACTGATTCCAACACCCAATACCACCACCCTGCCCGACAGCCAGTACATCATCACCGAAGCCCTGAAAGATGCCGGGTACCTTACCTGTCATGCAGGGAAATGGCACCTGAACGACGATCCCACCACCCAGGGTTTTGATGTCAACATCGGGGGGAATCATTCCGGGAACCCCGGAAGTTATTATCCCCCCTACACACGAGTGCCATCTCTTGATCCACAAACCAAAGATTATTACCTGACCAATCTGATTATGGACAAAACCCTCACTTTTCTGGACACTGTGGGGGATCGTCCCTTTTTCATGTATTATTCCCCATATGCAGTTCACACCCCTATCCACCCCGTAAAAAGCCTGCTTCCCAAATACCAGGACAAACCCGGATGGAACGGACAGGAAAACGCCCGTTATGCCACCATGGTTGAAAACCTCGACATGCAGATTGGAAGAATGATCGACAACCTCAAAGCGGCAGGAAAGCTGGACAATACCTTTATTCTCTTTACCTCCGACAACGGAGGGCATTATGGAATCACCAAACAATGGCCCCTCCGGTCGGGTAAAGGATCGTATTACGAAGGAGGCATCCGGGAACCGATGTTTGTATGGTGGCCGGGAAAAGTAACCCCGGGAACCAAAACCGGTATCCCGGTAACCAACCTCGACTTCTACCCCACCCTTCTGGAAGTGGCCGGACTGGAAAAGCCGGAAGGAAAAGTACTCGACGGGAAAAGTATCCTTCCGATCCTAAACGGGAAAGAGATATGGGAAGAACGGCCACTTTTCTGGCATTTTCCCATTTACCTGGAGGGCTATTTAAAAAACGATACAACCACCCAGGATCCGCTTTTCAGAACACGCCCCGGTTCGGCGGTCCGGCTCGGCGACTGGAAACTCATCCAGTATTTTGAAAACAACGACCTGGAACTCTATAATCTCAAGGATGACCTTGGTGAAAAAAACAACCTGGCAGCCACACATCCGGAGAAATTAAACGAATTGCTGGAAATACTGGAAGGATGGAGAAAAGAAACCGGAGCTCCTGTTCCAACATCTCAAAACCCGGAATATATTCCACCGGAACATCCGGCAAAACATGACTAAATCATTAAAAAAACATCATGATTTTCAAAAAGTACATCTTTCATTTCTAACCTTAAACTTTTTTCAATGGCTCGAATACTATTTTTTATACCGCTCCTTTTGATTTGCTTCTCCTTCAGCGGATGCAGCTCCAAGGAGAAAACGCCGCCCAACTTTGTCTTCATCGTGGTAGATGATTTGGGATGGGCCGATGTAAAATGCAATTATCCGGGAAGTTTTCATGACACTCCCTACATTGACCGGCTTGCCGACAATGGTATCCGTTTCACCCAGGCCTATGCTGCCAATCCGGTGTGCAGTCCCACCCGGGCAGCCCTCATGACCGGGAAACACCCCAACCGGGTGAACATCACCGACTGGATACCCGGAAAGGACCCCAAAAACCGCCCCTTACTGGGGCCACAAGACGGGACTGAACTGGCTCTGGAAGAGATTACCATTGCGGAAAAGCTGAAAGAAGCGGGCTATAAAACTTTCTTTGCCGGGAAATGGCACCTGGGAGACACTGGATTTTTCCCGGAAGACCAGGGGTTTGACATCAATAAAGGAGGGCATCACCGGGGCAGTCCTCCCGGCGGGTATTACGCCCCCTACAATAACCCCAAACTTGAAGATGGTCCCGAAGGAGAATACCTTCCCGACCGGCTTACCAATGAAAGCATTGAATTCCTGAACTCCACCGGAGAAAATCCCTTCCTCCTTTATCTTTCATTCTATACCGTTCATACCCCGATACAGGCAGCCCGGGATTTGGTGGAAAAATACCAGAGCAGACGCGAGGAAATGGATATTGACGAGGTCCCTCATAAAAAGGAAGGTGAGGGGTGGACCAAACTGATTCAGGAGAACCCTGCCTACGGGTCAATGGTGGAAGCAATGGACCGGAATGTGGGCCGTTTGGTTCGGGCATTGAAAGAAAAGGGGTTGGACCAAAACACCTGGATCATCTTCACCAGCGACAACGGCGGCCTGTCAACGCTCTCACGGAAAAATGCACCCACCAGCAACGGTCCCCTTCGGGCGGGAAAAGGATGGTGTTATGAAGGAGGGATACGGGTACCCCTCATCATCAGCGGACCGGAGATAACCTCTCCGGGAAGAACAACAGGCCAACCCGCGGTGAGCATGGATTACTTTACAACTGTTTTAAACCTGGCAGGGATCGAACACCATTCCAACGATGGCTTTAACCTGGTTCCCCTTCTAACCGGGGAGCAGGCTACCGGGCGCGAGACCCTTTTCTGGCATTTTCCCCATTACCACGGCAGTGCCTGGAAACCGGGCTCCGCACTACGGCACGGCGACTGGAAACTGGTGGTTCATTACGAAAGCAACCAGACCGAACTGTTTAACCTGGCTGATGATCCGGGAGAAGAGACCAACCTGGCCGAAAGCATGCCCGGTAAGACCGCTGAACTCAAAAAAATTCTCGATGAAAAACTGGCTGAAACCGATGCGAAATTCCCTCAACCAAATCCTGAGTATAATAACCAACCGTAAAGTCTTTTTTTACCAATGAAGAAAACACAATCCGCACGTTTAGGCTCCCTTGATATTCTCCGTGGTTTTGACCTGTTTGTCCTGGTATTTTTTCAACCGGTTTTTATGATGCTGGTCAGAAATACCGATATTGCCTGGCTGAATGCCATTGCCACCCAGTTTACTCATGTACAATGGGAAGGTTTCCGGTTCTGGGA
>CAYTDH010000289.1:0-6315 GCA_964436325.1 uncultured Tangfeifania sp. | reverse complement strand
CCTCAAGCGGTGATATAACCATAAGGGTATTTTGGAAATGGCGGATGATTTTCTGTAGTGAAGCGTTTGCAGAAATCCGGGAGAGTTGGATTATCAGGATGCCGGCCTGATGTTACCGGGGCGATTCCTGACGGATTGCATTCCATTTCTTAACCACGCTTTCATTTTTTTTGTGAATCTGAACCGTCCCGGTAATGGTGTCTCCCTCTGCCATGCCGCTGTATACATATTTCGTATGGTTCGAAGGGTCATGAGCCATAAAACTGATGCGTTTTCCGGAGAGGGTATTTTTATCGGTTTTTAAGGGATTATCTTTGGATAACAAACGGGTTTCAACCTTTTGAAATTCCTGGTCGACATTCATTTTGAAGGGGGTTCCGCCCACTTTCCATTGCCAATCGCCATGGATATTGGCCGGGATAATCCAGAAATAGATTTCATGACCGTCATCGATAATGTACTCTTCAGGTATCCAGTAATCCATGCCGAAATCATGGGAAACAACGCGCGAACCGGGTTCCAGTTTGTTCAAAATAGCTGATCGCAGCTTTAAATTGATGGAGGGGAAAAGGTACATGGTGACGACACTTGCCCGGCTGAAGTCGGTTTCATAAATGTTTTCTTCCAGAAATATCACTTTATCTCCCACGCCGGCCTCCAGTGCATTGGCCTTTGCCTCCCGGATGCGTTGAGGGTCGATATCCACACCGTGACCAAAAGCTCCCCGCTGGGCGGCAGCAATAACAATCCTGCCGTCGCCTGAACCAAGGTCAATAACGTAATCTCCTGGTCCCACGCGGGCCACATCGAGCATTTTTTCAACGATGGAATGGGGCGTGGGAACATAGGCCACATCAAGTGTTTGTGCATTGATCGCTGCCTGAATAAGGGTTAAAAGAAGTACCCCTGTTATTGCTGCCTGAATATTTTTCATCGTAAAAAACTTGATTCAGCGGTGAAAATACCAAAAACTCAGAAAAGGAAAACCATTTATGTATGGAATCAGTTCTGCGAATTTCTGGGCGGGATGTTGCTGCCGGCAGATCCTAAAGGGTTTTCCTCAGAAGTGTCATCTCCTTTTTCCATTTCCGGAAATCTGCTTCACCTATTGCCACCTCTGAGTAGATTTCTGATATGGTGGTTTTATTGATTTTTTTAAAGTCTTTTACCCGGGGAAGGACCAGCAAACCTCCCAGTTCCACCGCAGCGGGCCCCACTACCACCTGCGCTTCGCCTGATCTGAAATAATGAGAAGGCCTTCGTTTTCCCCGGGGGAAAATAATCACACGCCATCTCCCTGCCTCATAGTTGCATAAAATGTTTAGCGGGGGCTCTGAATTGCCTGCGCCAGGCAATTTGTCAATGACCAATGGAAAAAGGTCAGCTAATACTTTTGGATTGTTTGAAAGCATGTTTATTAAACGATGTAGTCGATTTTCCACAGCAAAAACGGACACATGGTCATTCTGAAGAATCAAATCACCAGCATTCCCGGGAACTTTCAACGCTTTCTCAACCGGCATAAAACTTTTGTTTCCAGCCTGGAAATGAAAATGGTCGGGCGCAGATGCTCCACTTTGCGGACCGTTGTAAAAGACAGTAAAATCATGTAGCTCCCGGCTGATGGAGAGCATATCTGGAAAAAAATCCTTGATCCGTTGGGGTACATGTCCCTTTGTTGAGATAGTGAGGTGTAAGGGAAAAACCGGAAAAGGATTGGTTAAAATAAGGTAATCCCCCTGAAAAGACAAGCCTTTTTGTTCATGTGAAAGATTATCCAGACACAAAAAACAGGGCCTTTGAGCAATGCTTTGGGCATCCGTTTTTGCAGCAGATGAGCGAATGCGGGCCGGATTATGCTGGGCGACGATAGTTAAATCGCCAAAATCGAATTTCTTTGTTTGAGCATTGCTCAGTGCGGTGTAGTTCTCACGGGCAAGTCCCCATGTTTCCTTTTGTTGTTTCACAAGCGCAATGGCCTGTTGATTCAGGTTTGAAACCGGACCAAAACCAGAAAGTTCCTTTAAAGTGATTATCCTTTCTTTTGACATTCTTTTCCAATAAAATTTGGATTTAGAGCCATACACCCTCCCTACAGTGTTGGAATATTCTCCTCAAGGGAAAAAAGGGGAGGTGTCGGCTTGCAGGGGCTCGAACCCTGGACCCGCTGATTAAGAGTCAGCTGCTCTGCCAACTGAGCTACAAGCCGGTAAATACAAATTTAGAAAAAATTTCCCTATTTCCTTTTTTTGCAAGAGGACACCAAACAAGATAATTTTGTCTGAGCTGCAATAAGCCAGGAGCGCATTTCAAAAAAGCACGTCGTAAAAGAGAGGCTCAGGATTTTGGGGCCCTTGCCCTTGTCCGTTTTCCTCTTCCTTTTTTGGGTTTATTCCTGTTTTTCCGGGGTTTTCTTTTTTTGTTTTCAAACCGGTCAATCCGCCCGGTATGGAGTGTCTCCCAGCCGGGTTCTTTTTCCACTTCTTTTGATGGGGAAGGAATTTCGGGCTTGATGCCTTTTTTGTTTTTCTGAATGATATCCTTTACCTCTTTCAGCGATAGCCGGAAGGTTTCATTGACCGATTTCCCGTCCAGGGCATACCAGATTTCCTTTTTCAGGTAGTCGGTATTGATGGGCCGGGCCATACCCCTGTCGGTTTCCAGTTCGAGCAATTCAGATGGGAATTCTTTCCGGGCCTCAATGTACATATCGAGTTCGTAAAGGAGGCAACATTTCAGTTTTCCGCAAGCTCCTGCCATTTTTTGTGCCGAAGCAGAAAGCCCTTGTTTCTGGGCTGCATCGGAGGTGATGCTGGTGAAATCGGTACGCCAGCTCGAACAGCACAGTTCGCGCCCGCAGGAGCCAATGCCCCCAACAAGACCAGCCTCCTGGCGGGCCCCGATTTGCTTCATCTCAACCTTAATGTTGAATTCCCGTGCATACCGTTTGATCAGCTCCCTGAAATCAACCCGGCCATCTGCAATGTAATAGAAGATGGCTTTTTTGCCATCTCCCCGGTATTCAACGTCTCCGATTTTCATCTCCAGTCCGAGCTCGCGGGCTATTTGCCGGGAACGAATCAACGTTTGTTTTTCCTTCTTTCGGGCTTCTTTGAGTACTTCCAAATCGTTTTCAGTAGCTTTCCGGTAGATTTGATGGAGCTGGTATCTTCTAGGGTTCTTGATTTTCCGGTGAAACTGCTTCTCGGCAAGGTAGCCGGTGAATACCACCTCACCCGTATCGTGCCCGGGCGATGTTGCTACCACTACTTTGTCTCCTCTTTTGATGGAAATATTCTCTTCGTTTTTGAAAAATTCTTTTCGTGTCGATTTAAATTTTACTTCAACAATTTTTGATTCTGCCGATGTGTCGGGCAAATCATTCAACCAGTCATACGCAGGGCTTGACTGGCCACTGATTGAATTATTAAATGAACATCCTGTACAACTCATAATCTTCCCCTTATTAAATAATCCTACCGCAAAGATTGAAAAAAAGAATTAATTATCTTCTATTTTATGAATCTAAATTAACGATTCGAATATTTTTCCTTCATTTGCCAAACAACTATCTTTGCTCTTCGATGAAGGAAAATAAAAAATACGTTGAAACGCCGTTGATGAAGCAGTATTACCAGATCAAGGGCAAACATCCTGATGCGGTTTTGCTTTTCAGGGTAGGCGACTTTTATGAAACATTCGGAGAGGATGCGATAAAGGCTGCCGAGATTCTCGGGATTACCCTTACCCGGCGTTCCAACGGGGCTGCCAGTTATGTTGAGCTGGCGGGTTTCCCTCACCATGCCCTTGAAACCTATCTGCCCAAACTGGTAAGGGCAGGACAGCGGGTGGCCATTTGCGATCAACTGGAAGACCCCAAACTGGCCAAAAAAATTGTGAAACGGGGGATAACAGAATTGGTAACTCCGGGTGTTTCCATCAATGATAATATTCTGGAGCACCGCGAAAATAACTTTCTGGCTTCGGTCCATTTTGAGAAAAGCATGGCCGGGGTGGCTTTTCTCGATATCTCAACCGGAGAGTTTCTTGCTGCCCAGGGAGATAATGAATATGTTGATAAGCTTTTGAATTCGTTTCAGCCCAAAGAGGTGCTTTTTCAGCGGGGCCGCGGACAGGAATTTGAATCGGTTTTCGGGAATAAGTATTATACCTACAACCTCGATGATTGGGTGTATACTCCGGATGCTGCCACCGACCGGCTGACCCGCCATTTTGAAACGACTTCGCTGAAAGGGTACGGAATTCAGAACATGCCCATGGCGGTCATTGCCTCCGGGGCTGTTTTGCATTACCTGGACATCACCCAGCACCATCAGTTAAAGCATATCACCGGATTGAGCCGGGTGGACGAGGATAATTATGTATGGCTCGACCGTTTTACCATCCGGAACCTTGAACTTTTTTCACCCCTGCAGGAAGGCGGAAAATCTTTGCTTCAGGTGATCGATAAAACCATCTCGCCGATGGGGTCAAGGTTGCTGAAACGCTGGCTGGCGATGCCATTGAAAGATGTGGACCCCATTAACAACCGCCTCGATGTGGTGGAGTATTTACTGAAACACCCCGAGGTGAAGGAGAACCTGGAGGACCATTTGCGCCAAATGGGCGATTTGGAACGGCTGGTTTCCAAAGTGGCTGTGGGGCGCATCAACCCGCGTGAGATGGTCCAGGTGAAGGACGCATTGAATGCCATAATACCCGTGAAGGCCATTTGTGGAGATGCTGAGAATAAAATGCTCAGGCGTTTTGCCGAACAGCTCAACCCGTGTGATCTGATTCGCCGGAAAATTGAAAGGGAAATTGTTCCTGACCCTCCCAATGCCCTCAATAAAGGCAAGGTCATTGCCCCGGGAGTATCGGATGAACTGGATGAATTGAGGGAAATTGCCTATTCCGGGAAGGATTACCTTTTGAATCTTCAGAAAAGGGAGAGCGAAAAGCATGGTATTCCCTCGCTGAAGGTGAGTTTTAACAATGTCTTCGGCTATTACATCGAAGTACGGAATACCCATAAAGATAAAGTCCCTGAAGATTGGATCCGGAAACAAACGCTGGTGAGTGCTGAACGCTATATCACGGAAGAGCTCAAAGAATATGAATCCAAAATTCTGGGGGCTGAGGAGAAAATCCAGACCCTCGAGGGCAAACTGTTCCAGGAAGTGGTTTTTGCCCTGTCGGAATACATTTCAGCCATCCAGTTGAATTCCAATATCCTTGCGCAAATTGACACGTTGCTCTCTTTTGCCTCGTGTGCCACTGCATTTGGGTATTTCCGCCCTCGGGTGAACGACGGAAAGACCCTTGATATCCGGCAGGGGCGTCACCCGGTGATTGAACATCAGTTGCCCATCGGGGAATCTTACATTGCCAATGATGTGAAGCTCGATGAAGAAGAGCAGCAAATAATCATTATTACCGGGCCGAATATGGCCGGTAAATCGGCCTTGCTCCGCCAAACCGCACTTATCGTCCTGCTGGCTCAGATAGGCAGTTTTGTTCCTGCCGAGACAGCTCAAATTGGGTTGGTTGATAAGATTTTTACCCGGGTGGGAGCATCAGACAATATCTCGCTGGGGGAATCTACCTTTATGGTGGAGATGAATGAAGCGGCCAGTATTCTGAATAATGTTTCGGAACGCAGTCTGATTTTATTTGATGAACTGGGACGGGGAACATCCACCTATGATGGTATTTCCATCGCCTGGTCCATTGTGGAGCACCTGCATGAACATCCGCGTGCCAAAGCCAAAACCCTTTTTGCCACACATTACCACGAGCTGAATGAAATGGAGGGGGCTTTCCCACGTGTGAAAAATTATAATGTCTCGGTAAAGGAAGTGGAGAACCGGGTTGTTTTTTTGCGCAAGCTGGTGAAAGGTGGAAGCAATCACAGCTTTGGTATTCATGTGGCTAACATGGCCGGAATGCCTAAATCGGTAACCACCAGGGCAGAGCAAATATTAAAAAAACTGGAAGGGGAGAAGGGGAAGGAAAACCTTGCCAAGCCCATGGTTGAAATCGGGGAAAACAGGGAAGGAATGCAATTAAGCTTTTTTCAGTTGGATGATCCGGTATTGAAGCAGATCCGCGATGAAATTGCCCATCTGAATGTCAATAACCTTACCCCGATTGAGGCGTTAAATAAATTGAATGAGATTAAGAAGTTGACAGGGTTGCAGTAGGGCATTTTTTTTTCAATATTTTGTGATAACAAAAAAATAGCAATATATTTGCATCGCCTTTTTAACAGGCGTTGTGTAAAAAGCGAGAATAGCTCAGTTGGTAGAGCACGAC
>CAYTDH010000288.1:0-6326 GCA_964436325.1 uncultured Tangfeifania sp. | reverse complement strand
AATCAGCTTGCTTTCAGTCTGCGGATGTTTGTGCGGTCCATTTTATCCTTTGCATATTCTTTGGAAATCATCAGATTCTCTGATTTTTCGGAGGGCATTTCATACATGGCATCATTCATGATACTTTCGCAAATTGAACGTAGTCCACGGGCT
The DNA here is from genome assembly GCA_964436325.1 of uncultured Tangfeifania sp. Classification (GTDB taxonomy): domain Bacteria; phylum Bacteroidota; class Bacteroidia; order Bacteroidales; family Prolixibacteraceae; genus Tangfeifania. The sequence continues at coordinate 6,173 of CAYTDH010000288.1, read as the reverse complement.
CCCAGTTTAAATTCGATGGCTTTTTCAACGATAAACATCAGGGCATCTTCTTCGAACTCCAGGTTGATATTATCGATTTGGAACAACTTTTTGTATTGCTTAATCACTGAATTTTTGGGTTCGGTCAGAATATTTCTGAGCACCTCTTTATTCAGGGGGTCAAGGTGTACCATTACCGGAAGCCGGCCGATGATTTCGGGAATAAGTCCAAATGCCTTGAGGTCCTGGGGGGCAATATACTGCAGGAGGTTTTCCCGCTCAATTCGGTCGACCTCTTTGGCTGCGCTGTATCCGATCACTTTGGTATTGAGCCGGGTGGCAATTTTCCGTTCGATGCCGTCAAAAGCTCCGCCACAAATAAAGAGAATATTTTTTGTATCCACCGAAATGAGTTTTTGCTCCGGATGTTTCCGTCCGCCTTGCGGGGGCACATTTATGATGGACCCTTCAAGCAGTTTCAGCAACCCCTGTTGAACTCCTTCCCCTGAGACATCGCGCGTAATGGAGGGGTTATCGGTTTTGCGGGCAATTTTGTCAATTTCATCGACGAAAACAATTCCCCGTTCTGCTGCCTCTACGTTGTAATCTGCCGCCTGAAGCAGGCGTGTCAGGATGCTTTCAATGTCCTCTCCCACATATCCTGCTTCGGTTAAAACGGTGGCATCCACAATGGTAAAAGGCACATGGAGCATTTTGGCGATGGTCCGGGCCAGCAGGGTTTTCCCTGTACCTGTTTCGCCCACCAGGATGATGTTTGATTTTTCAATCTCTGTCTCATCACTATCTTCGGGCTGGGTCAGTCTTTTGTAGTGGTTATAAACAGCAACGGAGATAATCTTCTTGGCTTCATCCTGTCCGATCACATACTGGTCGAGAAACTCTTTTATTTGCCGGGGCTTCAGAAGCTGAATGCCATCGAGGTTAAATTTGCTTTCCTGTTTAATTTCTTCCTGGATAATCGAATAAGCCTGGTCGGCACACCTGTCACAGATGTGACCGTCTATTCCGGCAATTAAAAGGTTTACATCCTTTTTTTCACGGCCGCAAAACGAACACTTATCCATTTTTTCTTTTGTTGCCATTATTTTTCTTTCTCCCTTTCAAGAATTTCATCAATCATTCCATATTTCACTGCTTCGGCTGAAGTCATCCAGTAATCGCGGTCGGCATCTTTTTCCACCTGTTTTTCCGATTTTCCCGAATGTTTAGCAATGATGGCGTAAAGTTCTTTTTTGATTTTGAGAATTTCGCGGGCTGTAATTTCAATGTCAGAGGCCTGTCCCTGGGCGCCACCCATGGGTTGATGAATCATGACTCTTGAATGCGTCAGGGCTGAGCGTTTTCCTTTGCTTCCTGCGGTAAGCAGAACAGCACCCATGGAAGCTGCCATTCCGGTACAGATGGTTGCAACGTCGGCCGAAATGTACTGCATGGTGTCATAAATCCCTAACCCTGCATGAACATGTCCTCCGGGTGTATTAAAATAGATTTGAATATCTTTGGCAGGATCGGTTGACTCCAGGAAAAGCAACTGGGCCTGGATAATGTTGGCCACGGTATCGTCAATGGGCACGCCCAGAAAAATGATGCGGTCCATCATCAACCGTGAGAAAACATCCATTGAAGCCACATTGAGTTGCCGTTCTTCGATAATGGTGGGTGAAATATAATTCCCGTATGCCGAGTTAAACCGGTCGAGCGTAAGGCTGCTGATGCCGGCATGTTTTACGGCGTATTTTCTAAATTCATTGTTTTTATCCATGTTCTGTCTCCTTATAAACAAAGTAACTTTGCAATTTGGTTATTCCAAACTACAAAGTTACAAAAAAGTTGGTTGCTGATGCACTCCGCATAGTTTATTTGGTCAATTCCTTGAACTCTTCCTGGGTTACTTCTTTTTCTTCCAGCGATACATTTTCTCTCACGACATTGATTACTTTATCTTCGAGCAATTTATTGTAAAGACGGTCCTTTTCTTCCGGTTTTTCCAGGATCATTTTGGCAAATGCCTCGATCTGGTCATCAGGGACATTGGGGATGCCATACTGGCTGTATTGGGCGTGGGCCACCTGCTTGGCAAAGTCAAAGGCTTCATCCTCTTCCACTTTGAGTTCATTCTTTTTGATGATGAAATCCTTTATCAGTTGCCATTTCAGGTCTTTGAGAAAACCGTCAAAATCGTTTTCAATTTGTTCTTCTGTCACATCATTATTTCTGTTGGAAACCTTGAGCCATCGTTTCAGGAAAGCTTCCGGAAGTTCCGGGTCTACTTTGTCGATAAGGGTATCGCGGGCATCGATGGCAAATTTCTGGTCGGATGAATGACGGAGATTGGCGGCAATTTCCTCTTTGATTTGTTTCCGTAAATCTTCTTCCGTTTTTATTTCGGTTTCTTCTCCGTAAATCTTTTTATAGAGCTCTTCATTCAGTTCAGCTTTCTCGAATTCGAGCGTTTCGGTAATGGTGAATTTGAATGTGCTGTTGAGCTCATCAGCCTGTTCATGGGAAATGTTGAGCATGTGGCCCACCTCATGACGGTTGTCATAAGCTTTCACCGGGTCGAAAGTAACGACATCGTTCTTCTTTTTGCCGATGAATTGTTCTTTGATGGCTTCGTCTTTGATCAAATCGATTGAGAGAAGCACACCCTGAGGCCGTATGCCTTCCTCCAGCTCCTCGCCTTCCTCGTTAAGTTCCACAAAATCACCCCTCACCAGGCCTTTTTCTTTCACCTCCTCTACTTCTTTGTTTTGCCCCATTTGGGAAGCAATCATTTCCACCTGCTGGTCGATCATTTCATCTGTCACCTGAATGGTGAAAAAATCGATTTTATCATCTTCGGAGAGTGGCACATCGATTTGAGGAGCAAGGGCAATATCGAAAGCAAATTCAAAATTTTCATCCTTATCCCAGTCGATGGGTTTTTGGTGTTCTTCGTTGGCCAGTGGTTCACCCAGTATTTGCAGTTTTTCCTCCATGAGGTAACGGGTAAGGTTCTGAGAGAGCATCTGGTTGACTTCCTCGAGCAATACGGATTTGCCGAACCGTTTTTTGATGAGCCCTGCCGGTGCTTTTCCGGGGCGGAACCCTGGAAGGTTTGCTTTTTGACGGTACTCTTTGAGTTTCTCGTCCACCGTTTTTTCGTAATCCGATTTTTCAATGGTTATTTTAACCACTGCATTGACGTTATCGATATTTTCCCTGGTGATGTTCATATGAATACAATAATTTATTTCTAATCACTCAAATAGTTAAACCACCGCCGGCAATCCCTTTCTTCAAAGAAAGCCGGCGGTGCTTGTGCGGACGAAGGGACTCGAACCCCCACGCCGAAAGGCACCAGATCCTAAGTCTGGCGCGTCTACCAATTCCGCCACGTCCGCAAAAAACAGGGCGCAAAGGTAACTATTTTTTTTGAATGCGGAAAATTATTTCCATTCGACGATGGTGCCTCTCTTTTCATCCTGAAGCTCTTCGGGGATATCTTCTTTGATTTCGCGACCAAGCAAATTGATAAGCCGGTGTTTGGCAAAATGACGGGAATAAACCAGGCTTACCTCACGCAGCGGGCGTGTGTTGGTAAATGCCCGCACGTTTTTTGCCCTGTCGGGAGACATGCTGAATTTGGCAAGTTCAGGGATAAGGGTAATTCCTCCTTCGCGGTCAACGATATTCATCAGCGTTTCCAGCGATCCGGCTTCAAAATGAAAGGGTAGCTGGCTGTCGACGGTTCCAAGGAACGAACAGAGATTCACCACCTGGTCGCGGAAACAATGACCATCGCTCAACAACCAGATTTCCGGTGTGGCAATGTCTTGCAGCGTGATTTTTTTTTGTTTGTGAAGTTTGTTCTCCGGATTGGCATAAATCAGCATTTCCTCGTAAAAAAGCGATTTTTCTATGATTTTTTCCTCTTTGAGCGGGGTTACGAGAATGCCCACATCGATTAAATCGCGGTTGAGCAGATTGACGATGTTCTCGGTGGTTTGTTCAACGACCTTGATGAGGATATGCGGATATTTTTTTTTGTATTTACCGATGAAAATGGGCAGCAGATAGGGAGCCAGCGTTGGGATAATTCCAATGCGGAGCAGTCCGGTAACCTGGTTTTTGTGTTCCTTTACAATATTGTCAATTTCTTCGGACTGCTTCAGGATAACACGGGCCTGATCGATGATGCGCTGGCCCACATCGGTGGGGATGAGCGGGTGCTTACTCCGGTCAAAGATGATAATTTCCAGTTCTTCTTCCAGCTTTTTTATTTGCATGGAGAGGGTGGGCTGGGTGATGAAACACGATTCGGCGGCTTTGCCAAAATGACGGTAGGTATCTACCGCAACAATATATTCCAACTGGGTGAGCGTAATCATGGCGTAGTTGATTTTGGGGTCTAAAAGTAGGAATAATCTTTTTCCACCAAAAAATTATTCAAAATTTTATTTTGCCGGGGGCATATTTAACAACCCTGTTGCCGGAGCCATTCAAATGAAGTTACAGACAGGGCCTGTGCTACATTCATCGATTTGCAGCCGCCGGGCATGGGGATGAAAAGCCGCTTTTGACTTTGGGCGATTACCTCCGGGGGCAATCCATGGGATTCATTCCCGGCGAGCAAAAGCATTTTTTCCGGCAGGGTCACACGAAAGAGGTTTTGCGAACCTTCGCAGGTTTCCAGCGCCACCAGATGATATTCTCCGGGGAAGGATGAAAAAAAATGTGAAGGAGGGATGATTTCCCAATTCATCTGTTCGAATGAAAACCCTGCGGTTTTTTTGATTCTGGATTCCCGGATACTTTTTGTTTCGCTGATAAACAATACTTTCCGGGCTCCCGCGTTATGTGCAAGCCGGATGATTTGCCCCATGTTTAAAGGGTTTTTTATTTCCCAGACAGCCAGGATTAGTGAAGCATGAGGAGAAGGAGATTCTGCAGCAGATTCATTAAAAAAACGGACCGAATTGGTATTCATTCCCGGGTGGTATTTAAATTCGTGATAAAATAGTAATTTTGCACAAAACAACTAAAAATGAGGATTCAATTTTTTATTGCTGGTTTATTGATGGCCTTTTTGTTTTTCGCCTGTGGACCTTCCGATGAAGATAAGGCACGGGAAAAAGTAAAACTGGCCCAGTCCCTTTTAGAACAGAATGATACCGCCACAGCCCTGCGTCATCTCGACAGTATTCCGCAGTTGTATCCTAAAGCGGTATATGCGGCCAACGCGGCGAAAAATCTCATAACGGAAGTCCAGTTTGATTTGCTCCACCGCAAGGAGGCTGAGCTGGACTCCCTGAAAGTGAAAATCACGGAGCTCGAAAAACCCTTTGAAAGGGAGAAAACGAATTATGACCGTTACACGCAGTATATTCATAAACGTCAGAATTTTGAGCGTGCATGGGACCGTTCCTATATTAAGGTGCACCTCGATGAACGCGGTGAAATCTATTTAAGCAGCAATTATCACGGGGAGAATTGGTTGAATCATACCGCACTCAGGGTGTATGACCGGGGCGACGATGCCAAAACGGAAGAGATTCCCATCGGGAGTGTGGATAACCACCGCAGCGATTTCATGGAAGCCAAATGGGAAAAGGTGACCTACCGCAACGGGAAAGACAACGGCGTGATGGAATTTATCGCCAACAACACCGACCGGCGCCTGAAAGCGGTTTTTCTGGGAGATGAATATTATTACATTATCCTTGAAACCTACGATAAGAATGCCGTAAAAGATGCGCTGGCTCTTTCCAAAGCCCTTAAGCAAAGGACCAGGCTTCAGAATCAAATCAAAAGTTTACAAAAAAAGCTGGAGGTGAACTAATGTTAAGTCAATTTTGAGATGTCATTGTAAGTTCCTACCCAAATTTTTTTTTGGGCATAATGAGAAGATGACAGATAAATTATTTCTGTCATTTGTTCCACAGGTATTTCCCTTTTATTTTTTTGTTCAACCTTTAGAGAATATGGAAGTAGACCCCGGAGGGGTCACATATTTGTAGAAAATCGATTCAGAGTTAGCCAGGGAACCGGTCTTTTCCTTAGAGACCGGTTCCTTCTGCGCTATTATGAATGATTTGTTAAAGTCTGTCATTGGGACCACAAAGTGACGCGAAGGATGCCCCCGCTGGTGCGCGATTGTATCGCGTTCCAAACAACACCACCAAAACAACCTG